>JAHIYS010000065.1 GCA_018814965.1 Gammaproteobacteria bacterium | reverse complement strand
TTTATTCAGACACTGAATCAAGCGTTTTTTATGTCCCTATTTTTTCTAATAGCTGCTTACTTTGTTCCTTCTTCGTTAGAGAAAAGAGGTGCAATGAAGTTTATTAAAGATCGATTGTTTCGCCTAGGAGTGCCTACTCTTATTTTCATGTTCATGATTTTCCCGGCTATGGAGAAGATGATAAATCCTAACCTAGATCTGGCTGAATTCTACAAAAACGGGATATTATCTTTAGATTTTCTTACCTGGACTGGTCCTTTGTGGTTTGCGGTAACTTTATTGATATTTTCTATAATCTATGTTCCTTTTAATAATCTATTTGTCAGGTTAGCAAATAAATACTCATTTACAGTAACTGTTAAAAATGTATTAGGACTTGTTGCAGTAATTGCTATTACGGCTTTTAGCATTAGGTTGGTTTATCCGATTGGAACATCATTCGTGGGTTTCCAGTTATGTTTTTATGCGGCTTACGTTTTTATGTTTTTAATGGGAATTATTGCTTACAGAAAAAATATTATTGAAAGCACGCCATATGAAACTGCTAAAAAATGGTTTATCTCTTCATTCCTTTTTGGGGTGCCGCTTTGGGTTCTAATTGTATCTTTCGGGGTCAATAAAACTGATTTTCCGCATTCTCCTATCATGGGGGGCTGGAATATTATGGCATTTGCTACCGCTCTTTGGGGAAGCTTTGTCTGCGTTACGATGATTGTTGGCTTAATTGGAATTTTTAGGAGATTTCTTAATACTCAAAACTCTTTACAAAAGTTTTTGTCCACTAATGCATTTGCTGTTTATTGCTTCCATCCATTAGTGGTTGTTGCCACCAGTCTTTTGTTTAAAAACATTACTCTTCAGCCAATAGTGAGGTTTATTATTGTTGTTTTAATCTCTGTTCCGCTGAGTTTTATTTTTGCTTCTTTAATAAGGAAGGTTGGTTTTTTGCGAAAGCTATTTGCTTAGTGTGAGCGGCGGTTGAGGGCGCTATTTCTTGCGACTTAATCTGATACAGCCGCTAAAGAACTGGCTGGTTGCGCAGAAACTACGGCCGGGAAATCTCTCTTCATCCCTTGTAAAGCTAGGATCTTCAATTGGGATGTTAGTGCTTGATTTAATTTGATGGTAGATATCATTTTCATAATGGAAGTAATCTTCTTCAATGCATTGGATGATTCTATATGTTTGATGATTTAATTTAATCTTTGAAGAATTATTCTTTAACGTTTCCATTAAAATCTTTATCTCTCTTAAGTCATTTAGGATGGTCCCGGTTGTTTTTTTAAGTGGCGATCCCTCTAAAATGGTTGGTATAGATAGTGAGTAGTATGTGTAGGATGGATTTTTAGTATGTTTAGATAGCATGCGGGCGTGCATTAATGTTGGTAAATATTCTTTCAATCCATATTCTTCAGTAAAAACTTTTTGTAAGCTATTGGTGGGGGCTGACTCTTGGGAATTATCTATAACTACAAAGCCAGGGAAGTTTCTGGCGACAATAGATAATAAATGTTTCACATGATCAATTAGATATGGTTTGGGTTGTAGCCTTCGCAGTGATATTATTCTTGAGCACGATTCCCAGCACATATTAAATTTCGTTTTATCAATCGCAAAATTTGCCTGTTCCCAGATTGTTTTGATTAAATAATCTCTAAAATTATACCATTCTTTACTGTCATGTTTATCAAGCCATTTTTTCCCAAAGAACAAAACAGTGTTTTTCCAAGGTTGAGAAAAATTTTCATTTTGAGCTATGGTTTTAAATACCTCTCCATGGTCAGATAATTTAGATATTTGGGTTGTTGCAGGAATGTTGTATTTGGAGGTTAATCTTTTAAGCCCTGTTTTGTCGGTAATTTTAGGCAGCATGAAAATAGAGCAAGACCCAGCGCATAGACTCCATGATGATCTAGACTCTCTTCCGGTCATATAATCCATCGTTTCGTAAGTGCCAGTTAAATCTCCTTTATGAAACAAATTGACAGGGACGTTTCTTTCACCAGCTTTGATAAAAAACTCACTATCTTTGTCTAATATTAGGGTTAAAGGCATCAGGTTATAAGACAGCTCATCTTTGAGCTGTTTATTAATTGAGGGATCTGATGTAGGGAGAAGTTTGTTGTTGATTGGAAGTTGAGCTACCCCATTGTCTACAAATAAGTCGCCGTATAGATAGCTTGCTTTTATAAGCTTGTAATCATCGCTAGGATCAATAAAATCAATAAGTTGGCCGAGTTCAGGGTTAACTTTTAGTACCTCATCACGGACCTCTTTCCAGGTGACAATGGAGATTTCTCTTTTTGCTACTGTTTTATTATCCATAGATTATTACGAAAAGGTTAATCAGATACCTTAACGAATTTCGTTGATTAAATCAAGTATTGGTAAAACTAATTTTTTTCATTTAGCAGATTATGTACGATGGCATTGTATCAAATATTGAAACAGGCGATACAAATAAGCAGCGGTTAATAAGGAGGTGAATCTTATGTTAAACTCAATGTGTTACAAACCATCATTACTCTCAATCTTTTGTGAATTTAAGAAAAAAGTCACTGCCTTTCTTTCGGATTGTATAAAACGTGACTTTTTAGATGTTGAAGAAAATTGGCCTATAAATGCCGATCTAACAGATGAGGATAAGAAAAATATAGTTAGACGACTTATGGCAGATTTATGAACAAAATAAATCGACATTTCTTGCTAACTTATTTGATAACTATGATTCTATTAGCAGTTGCATTGTTTTTTTACGAGAGTTTGCGTAGGCTCAAAGTGAGTAATATTAATGTTGAAAAAGTAAATGGCCAGGTCCTGAATCGAGGATTTTAAGCCTAACTCCCGATTTAGGATCTGACCATCTATTGATGGAACTATTATCAGATAAATACACTTCTCTGTGCTAATTAAGAACTAAAAAGGGGCTAAGCCCTGAACGATCCCAGGTTTTCCGTTGACAAGGGGTGCTCTTAAAGCAGCATCTGTGACTGGAGTCAGCGTTTCTGCCTGATCCCTTGCATGTCATTGCGAGGAGCAAGCAAGGCTTGCGACGTGGCAATCCAGGGATAAAACAATTCAACAATATCAGCTTCTACCTAGTTCCAAATCAATTCGTTGCTCTCATAGATTGCTTCGTCGCTACGCTTCTCGCAATGACGGAAAATATTACTTTACCCTGTCGCGAGCTATGCTTGCTCATTTGCAATGGCGGCAAAAACTAAGATTTAATTAGCCTTGCCATATCAACAAAATCGTCATTGCGAGCTTACGAAGTAAGCGTGGCAATCCATCATGTCCAACCCTTTACAAATGGCCAAGACTTAATCTCTTTATCGAGTTTGATGCCCAAGGTATAACATCTGGAATTTTACTTTTATTTAGAAGCGCCGCTTTAGTAATACTGTTATTCCCAAATTTTTGATTTATATTATCAATGGTAAGATTTAATAGCAGGGTGTTTTCTTGAGTATCGGTGTCATCAAACAAACTAAGTTGTCTAAGGTTGGTTTGAGGATTTAGGGCTGTAATTTGCACCTGCCTTATTACGCCATGATATGGATGTTCTTTTAATAGTTTTTCGCAACCTAGATAAATTTGTTTACCATCATTTGTGTCTACAAGAGTACTATATTTTATAGCAATCCATTTCCAGTCTTTATTTAGCATCCCAATGAAAAAATTTTCAGCGTACATATTATTGGAGCGTAAGCGGGCTGCTACTTTTTCTGTCATATACAAAAAATAATTTTTAATAGTTTCTACGTTAAGAGTATTTGGTGGTAGTAGTTTGCCATGTCCAATTGATTTAGGGGGGATTATGGTAGTATGTACTGGCTCAGGATCTTTTCCTTGGCACATTAGCCATATTCGGCGACCAACATTGCCAAAACGCTTGGCTAGAATGCTGATTGGTATTTTAGCCATATCTTGGCAGTAAATCACACCATACCTAGCTAGGAATTTACCAATATTTTCTCCAATGCCGCAAAGTTCTGTTACTTTAACATTGGCCAAAGTTTTTTCAATTTCCCAGGGAGGAATAACTACTAAACCGCTTGGTTTTTTTAGTTTTGCTGCATATTTTGCTGTGGTTTTATCAGCGCTTAGACCGATGGAGCATGATAGTCCACTTACATCATAAATGATTTTCTGAGTTTTTCTTGCAGCTTCGCTTGGGGTTTTATATAAATGAAGACAATTAGTAATATCTAGAAATGCTTCATCAATAGAAAATATTTCAATATCCGGTGTAATAGCTTGGAGAGCCTCCATAATTTTATTAGAGATCTCTATATATCTGTCGGTTCTAGATGGAGATTGAATTAGACTGGGACAAAGCTTCCTTGCTTCTTTTAACCTCATCCCAGTTTTAATCCCATATTTTCTAGCTTCATAAGAGCTAGTTATAATACAGGTTCCTTGTTCTCCGTTGGTAACTGCTACAGGTTTGTCGCGTAATTTTGGAAAGTCTAATTGCTCAACAGCAGCAAAAAAACAATCCATGTCTACTAAGATAATTGCTCGTTCCCATTTCATAATTTATCCAATTTTTGATTGTTACCTATTGCTCTGTTTTATCAGTAAGCTAAGTAGTTACTGTTATAAAATTTTGTAGCTCATCCTTGAGCCGTAGCAAACCATCCTGGTTTGCGTTGCGTAGATATTTATTAATGATTTAACCTGATTAGCCCGATAAATTTACCTTGGATCTCGACTTCTTCAGGTTTATATATTTGCATTTGATGAGCTATGTTTGCAGGTTTAAGACAGATTCTATTTTTCTCATAAAATATTTTTTTAAGGGTAGCTTCTTGGTTGTTAATTAAAGCAACCACGATAGTTCCATTAGGGACTTTTTGACACCGTTCACATATAACTAAATCCCCGTCGCAAATATTTTCTTCAATCATTGAATCCCCTTTTACTTTGAGTAAGTAACGATTATCTCCTAAAATTTCTTGAGTAAGGACTAGCTCTTCTGGCTCGGAAATAGCTTCGATCGGTAAACCGGCAGCAATTCTTCCTAGCAGCGGAAGAGAGAAGGGTGATTGCAATAATCCAATGTTGTGTTTGGTTCCTTTGGTTTTACGTTCAATAAGCTTTAGGTGTTCCAGTTTATCAAGCACTCGATTTAGATAAGAACAAGAGCTAATATTTAACCCTTCCTTTATTTCTTTATGGGTTGGGGTATGAAGATGCTTTTTCGTAAAGCTTTTGATGAATTCCAGTAGTTCTTTTTGTTTTGGGGTTAGCATATTCATTCGTCCTTTTAATTAGTTTCCCTATAGTTATTTAAACCGGGGATCAAAATAGGGATCAGATATTAATCTTTTGTATGTATAGATGTCAAGGCAAGATTTTACTATTTTTTATCTCATTGAAATTTAGCAAAATTTGGTTTTTGGTATATAATTTTGGATCTATTAAGCTTTTGATAGCCGTATGCTTTGTCCTGCTATAATATAACGCTGATATATGCATTGGTAGGATACAGAACACCATGGATGGTTGCTAGGAACTCTTTTTGTTGTTGTACGATGTATTGATGGGGGAGAGGTACCGAAGTGGTCATAACGGGGCCGACTCGAAATCGGCTTGGAGCTTTACCGCTCCACGTGGGTTCGAATCCCACCCTCTCCGCCAAATTTTAGCTGTTAAGGAGCTTTGGTTTTTAAACTACAATATCATTATTGGAGATTGAATCATGATTGCGTATTGTGGATTAGATTGTTCAAAGTGTATTGGTTTAATTGCTACCAAGTCTGGCAGCAAAGAGGAGCTTGAAAAGGTTGCAAAAATCTGGTCAATTCAATTTGACGCTGATATAAAGCCGGAACATATTGTATGTGAGGGGTGTAAAGGCCCTGGAAGAAAATCACATCATTGTAATAATTTATGTAAAATTCGAGCATGTTGTATTAGCAAAAACTTCCAATCGTGCATTGAATGCAAAGTTTATCCTTGTGAAGATCTTAGGTTTGTTTTAGATAATGCGCCTGAAGCAAAAAATAATCTTGAAAAGTTAGTTGAAAAGTCATAAGGATTTTTTGGAATAAGATAATTAAAGAAACAACCAAAGAATACCAAAAAAGATATCCATGGCTATTAATCTAACTATTCTCCTTGAGGCTCTTTCAGATATTTTGCCATATAAAGAGATTGTAATATTCCAAATATTAGGGTGCCACCAAGCGCGCCGAATAATTTGAAGTTTACCCAAACATTAGTGTTAAATTTGTATGCAACATAAAGATTTGCCCAGCCCATTACGATAAAAAACATTGCCCAACTTATATTAAGCTTATACCAAACGTTTTTTGGCAATGTGATTTTGCTTCCCATTAATCTTTCTATTAATGGTTTAGTTCCTATCACTTGAGATCCTAGTAGCAATAAAGCAAATACCCAATAAATGGCAGTTGGTTTCCATTTTATAAAAAGTTCATTATGAAAAAGCAAGGTGGCTGCTCCTAGCATAAGTACTAACGCTAAGGTAACCATGTGTGCAATTTCAACTCTTTTGTGTTTGAGCCAAAATAGGCCAGTTTGTAGCAATGAAGCAACTATCATTATAGTAGTTGCTACGTAGATGCCATAAAATTTAAAACCTAAGAAAAATAACGCTATGGGGAAGAAGTCGAATAGTAGTTTCATAACCTCTGATTATAGTTGTTTGATTGATGATAAGCAAATTTTCTGATGAACTTAATCGGGGAAAGATTTGTTGTTTTAAACTATGACCAAGTTATTGCTAAGCGGGATATGAAATATTTCATTTTAGATAACTCCAACAAAATGAGATGAAATCTAATAAATGAAAATAACAAGCTTAAAAAGCTGGTTGGTGATCTAACTTATGAATTAAAAAAACGACAGCTTTTAAAATAAAGCGTACTTATTCCCCTTCGCCAGTTGTTTCAGGGCGGAATGAAGAATTACTTAAATTTATTCGAGAAATCAAAGCGAATCATGGTCTATAAGACTATCGTCAATTCTAGCTTCAAACATTTGATGTAAGGGAGAGCATAGTATTTTTTTTGTTATGTCAAGAAGATAGAACGGGTTTGTGTTATATTTTTGCGATTTGGGGGTGGGGGACACAATGTCATAAAGACAGCTGGATTGTTCGCGCACCTTCCTCTGATATACCCCTTTGTAGTTGTCACCAAGATGCTCTTTAATGGAAGCATAATCTAACAAAGTATGCTCATTTATAATTCCTTTTCTACATTTTCTAGCTAATTCGGCTATCAATTTATCCACTTTTAAATTCTTATCCTTTATCTGTCTCTCTGTTAATTTACATATAGCAGAGAATCTATCGTTGCCATAAAAATCTGCAAAAGTTGTTTTTATTTTCTTGAAGTTAAAAATATCTTCAGCAAAAGGATCAATAGAGAAAAATTTTATATTATTATGTTTATCATAAAGATCTATTATACGAATGGCCGCATATTCCATGATGTTTCCATAGTTGTCTAGATAGGAGAACTCATAAAGGAATTCATTTCCTGGCGGTCTTCGTAGATTCCATTGTTTTACCACGATATGGTCATATGGGATACCAATAGCTTCAAGAGCAACTCTAACATCCTCGATTGCTTCATAATGAGTTTTGCCATTGTGCATCTCTGACCTTTCCATTTCTTCCCACCTAACATCGTCTTTGGTAGTATAGATTCCAGCTCGCAGAAATTCATTATTAGGGTTCAAGTCAAGATTTTTAAGTAAAATCTGTTGCAGAGATCCTTGTAAGTCAGCATCAAGCGCATTACTAGAATGCTTATGGAACACAACAACTCTTTTGCCATCTGTAACAACGATTGCAATACAAGGCCTAAGAGGACCGATAACCGCAACTTCATGTTCACTATCATTAATATCATAAACTTTATAAAATTGTTCATGTATTAGCGTAAAGTTATCATCTGGTTGCTGTTGAAAACATTTAAAGGGCAAAGTAATTTTTGTTAATTTTCCATCTCCATGCAAGTCTAAGCTAGTTTGAATCGCATACGTATTCGAGCTTATGGCCAATAAGGCAATTGTATATAATAAGCTTAGGCAGAAAACTCTTTTAAAATTGAGCATATCAATATCTCTATAAATTAATATTTTACAGCTGAGGTGCAAAAGACAATACAACCAAATAAATTATAGCAGATTTTAATTTTATCTGTGACAGTTGTTGTTATTTTATGGTATTTGCTCTAACTGCCTAGAATAAGGTTTGTGGCTCTTTTGTATCATTTAATATTTCCTTAATAATTTATTACTATACTTATAATTACAAATCGATCACTATGAATCTATAATGCGTATTATTTCAAACCAATCAGAGAATTTATCTAAACGTAAAACGAGCTGGGGTTTTTCAATCTCAACTTCAGTTTTATGTTATTTGTCTACTTTATTTTCAGCTCCTATTTTAGCCTCAATTGAAGACGAAAACATTAGTCCTCCGCCAATCATTGGATTTTTCGAGCGGTCTTTGCGAAATATCTATAACTTTGAATTTGATGAATTGGAATTTTCTGAAACATT
>JAHIYS010000064.1 GCA_018814965.1 Gammaproteobacteria bacterium | reverse complement strand
TGATTTAAAATTTTATTTTTAATTATTATTATATGGATAAACCAGCACTGCTGTTCCTATCTCGACAAAATTTTGATTTAACCATTTAGCGGCAGTTGGTGTGATTCTGATGCAACCGTGACTTGCATTGCGGTTATGAGGGACATCGTTTGATCCGTGGATTGCGTAGCCTTTGCTTCCAAAATGCATGCAATATGGCATGGGTGCGCCCCCATTGGTTTCGATAGGATATTTAGAGGATGTGCAACCAGCGCCACCCTTTGAAACTATTTTAAATTCACCAGAAACCGTTGTACAACGTCTACCCACATCTGGACAATAAAGCCTTCCCCCTGATGCTTTCCCAGTATTTATGCGGTTCCCTTCCTCGTCATATACTGCCCATGCTGTGTGATTGGGATCAAAAATAAAAATTTTATTGCCAGTTGCTACTCTCAATGAAGGGAAAAAATTGATTCCTTTGGAATCGCCATCCGCATCAGGATCTTCATCAGAGGATAGGTTGGAGGTAGAGTAGGCTGAAGGGGTTTTGGCTTTCGCATACGACTCCATACAAATAGTCATTCCGAAAAAAATAATCATCCCTAAAAGGGCGCTTAAAAAGGCGGTCGTTTTGTTAATTGATCTAGACATAATTAAATCTCCTTGAATTATATTCTATTTGTATTGTTCTGGATAAGTTGCAGATTAGTATTTTCATGCTACTTGGCTTCCAGCCTAACTAATTTTATTAAATAAAACCTCATGCATAAGTATAAACTAGATAGCTTGTGTTGTCATCTGGTGTGTCTAGAAGAGGAACTTGGCCTAAATTATTTATTTTAGTTGGATCGGTTTTAAATGGTATGTTTATTACGTTTAGTATCTTTTCTTAGTCAAGGATCAAAAGAAAAGATAAAGAGAATATGGTGCGTCCGGAGGGACTCGAACCCCCGACACCCTGGTTCGAAGCCAGGTACTCTATCCAGCTGAGCTACGGACGCGTATTATACATTGTGCAGCAAAAACATGGCTTCATCAATCATTTTTAGGGTAAGGTGTTGATAACACGTTGGTTGTCAAGTCTAATTAACACACGAGTTGTCAGTTTTTGATAAGGTGCTTATTTTTTTTCATACACCGGAAACTTTGCGCATAGATCTAACGCTTCCTTTTTTATCCGATCAATAGTTTTTTGGTTATTAATATCATCTAAAATATCGCAGATCCAAGTTGCAACCATTTCGATTTCATTTTCTTTAAAGCCTCGAGTGGTGCAAGCTGGTGTTCCTAAGCGGAGGCCGCTGGTGATTGTTGGTGGGTTGGGATCATTTGGAACTGAGTTTTTATTAGCGGTGATGTTAGCTTTGGCTAGAGCTTCTAAGGCATCTTTACCTGTAATATCCTTGTTAATTAAACTCAACAAAAATAAATGATTATCGGTGCCGCCGGATACTATATCGTATCCTCTTTTCATTATGACATTTGCCATAGCTTTTGCATTTTTGATTACTTGTTGTTGATAGATTTTGAATTCAGGTGTCATCGCTTCTTTAAATGCCACAGCTTTTGCAGCAATTACATGGCATAAAGGTCCCCCTTGTAGCCCGGGGAATACTGAAGAATTTAGTTTCTTTTCCAAATCAGGGTTTGATTTAGCTAAAATCATACCAGCGCGTGGACCGCGCAAAGTTTTATGAGTGGTAGAGGTTGTTATATCAGCAAGTTTTACTGGGGAAGGGTAGAGATCAGCTGCAATTAAACCAGCAACATGGGCGATATCGGAAATCAAAAATGCACCGACTTCATCAGCTATTCTTCTAAATCTCTCCCAGTCTACAATTCTTGAGTAGGCAGAAAAACCGGTCATAATTAACTTTGGTTTATGGGTGTGTGCTAATTTTTCAACTTGAATATAATCAATTTCACCAGTTTTTATATCTAAGCCGTACGGGATAGCGTTATACATTTTTCCGGAAAAACTTACCTTAGAGCCATGGGTTAAATGTCCCCCAGCTGCTAAATCCATACCCATGATGGTGTCTCCTGAAACTATGCAGGCAAAATATGCTTCGGCGTTAGCTTGGGATCCGGAGTGGGGTTGTACATTGGCAAAATCAGCACCAAATAATTTTTTAGCACGTTCAATGGCCAAATTTTCAGTCATATCTACATATTCACAGCCACCATAGTAACGTTTGCCAGGATATCCTTCGGCATATTTATTAGTTAGGACCGATCCTTGGGCAGTAAGCACCCTAGGGCTTACGTAATTTTCCGATGCAATTAATTCAATATGATCCTCTTGACGTTGCAATTCTTTTTGCATTGCATCCCAAACTTCTTGATCGAAGTCAGCAACTGAAGGTGTATTTTTAAACATCGGCTCTCTCCGTAAATTGTGGCGAAACAGTAATGATTGGATTGTACTCTTAGGTTGAAAAATGGGTCAAGTTATTTGAATTGCGCCAGAAAATCTAAAACCAGTTTATTATAGATATCAGATTGTTCAATATGGGGGAGATGACCAACATTTTTGAAACAATAATATTGAGCTTTGGGAATTAGTTCTGATAATTTACGAGCATGAGCCACATCTGCCAACAGATCATCATCTGCAGAGATTATCAAGCAAGGCCGTGTAATATCTTTTAACCAAGCGCTTGAATCAAAATTAAGTAACGCATGCATCTGACAATAAAAGCTAGCTTCTGTAACGGGTGGGGGTGCTAATTTCATAAGTTGAATTAAATTTTCAACCATACCGTGGCGGGCTAAAAACTCATTTGAATATACTTGGGGTAAAATATCCTTGAACAATGCCTCTTCGGGGATGTTAGATTTAAATAGCAGCGCTCTTGATTCGACCCACAATTTTAGTCGGCTATTTACCTTAGAAAAAGAATTGCCAATTACGGCGGTTTTGGTCAATTGGGGGAATTTATAGGCTAGATTTTGGACAATACAACCACCCATTGAATTCCCTATAAAATGAGCGCTATTGATATTTAGATTATGACATAAGTCAACGACATCATCCGTCATCATGTCAACTGTATAAGGATAATTCGGATGATCAGACAAACCAACACCGCGATTATCAAAAACAATTACTCGGTAAAATTTCGCGAACTGATTAACTATGTTACCCCAAATTGTATTATCGGCAGCAAAGCCGCTAACAAATATTATCGGCTCCCCTTGCCCGTATTCCTTATAAAATAGATTGATGTTATTAACTTTTATAGTAGGCATAGTGATTACTCCGTCAAGTATCGGGGTCAGGCTACCTCACCGCTTGCAACGCTTCACTTAAATTTTTAACTGCAATAATTTCTATTTCTGACGAAGGTTTTTTGGGAGCATTTGCTTTGGGTATAATTATTTTCTTAAAACCATGTTGGATAGCTGCCTTAATTCTTTCTTGTCCGCTTTGTACTGGACGGATCTCCCCGGCTAATCCAACTTCACCAAAAACAACCAAACCTTTTTCTAGAGGGCGATTGCGAATACTCGATAACACTGCCAATAATAGCGCCAAATCTATAGCAGTTTCAGTAATCCTTACTCCGCCAACAATGTTAATGAATACATCTTGATCGTAAGTAGGGATCCCTCCATGGCGGTGTAATACTGCGAGTAAGATCGCCAGTCGGTTAGGATCAAGTCCTACAGTAACTCGTCGTGGATTGGCTAGATGGCTCTCGTCTACTAAAGCTTGGACCTCTACTAAAAGTGGGCGGCTTCCTTCCCAAGTTACCATAATAGAGCTGCCAGATATTTGAGTGTCATGGTTTGCAAGAAAAATAGCTGATGGATTTGATACCTCTTTAAGTCCCCGGTCGGTCATTGCGAATATGCCAAGTTCGTTAACCGCTCCAAAACGGTTTTTGGTAGCACGAATTACGCGGAAACGACTGTCGCTATCCCCTTCAAAATACAGCACGCAATCTACCATGTGCTCTAAAACTTTGGGTCCAGCTAGTGTGCCTTCTTTGGTGACATGTCCAACAACGAACAAAGCGGTTTTTGATTGTTTTGCATAACGCACTAATTGTGCGGTGCAATCTCTTATTTGGCCAACTCCACCTGGGGCTGATGGTATAGCCTCGGTATACATGGTTTGAATTGAATCAATAGCGATAATGTCTGGTTTTTCTTGAAGGGCGATGTTGATTATTTTTTCAACTTGGGTTTCAGCTAGTAATAGCAATTTATCTTCTGGTAGTTCTAAGCGACGAGCACGCATTGCAATCTGTTGTATGGATTCTTCGCCTGTTATGTACAGAACTTTAAGGTTTTTGCCAAGATTGCAAAGCGCTTGAAGAAGTAGCGTAGATTTACCAATTCCAGGGTCACCCCCGATCAATACACTTGATCCTATGACCAGTCCTCCGCCAAGCACGCGGTCTAATTCTGTAATATTGGTTGGCAGGCGTAATTTATTATCCGCGCTGACATCTGACAGTAAAGATACATTTTCGCTCGAATTTGCCAGGTATCCTGAAAATCTAGGGTTGCTTTTTTCTACGACATCCTCAATAAGGCTATTCCAGGACCCGCAATCAGAGCAATGTCCAGCCCATTTTGGGTATTAGGCGCCACATTTTTGACAGATATATACAAGTTTTGTTTTGGCTGACATAGAAAAATAGTAACATAAATTTATTTATCAGGGCAGAGGTAATTACTATTTTAAGTAGTATGTGATAATATTTTAAGTATTAAAGTTAATTTTAAAGAAAATGAAATCAAAGGGCACACTCTATATTATTGCAGCTGCTTCTGGAACCGGGAAAACCAGTTTAGCGGATGCTCTTTCGCAAACAGTAGAAAACATAGAAATTTCTATTTCACATACTACGCGTCCCGTCAGGGTTAATGAAAAATCAAGCAAGCAGTATTTTTTTGTTATGCCTAAAGAATTTGAGGTATTGATACAGCAGAGGGCCTTTTTAGAGTATGCACAGGTTTTTGGCCATTACTATGGTACTTCTCGCCAGTTTGTTGAAGAAAAACTAAATGCTGGGATAGATGTCATTTTAGATATAGATTGGCAGGGAGCAAGACAAGTTCGCAAACAGATAGAGTGTACTAGTATATTTTTATTGCCTCCATCAGTGGCAGAGTTGCGGCAACGTCTTGAAAAAAGGAAAAGAGAGGATTCCCAGGTTATAGAACAGCGTTTAGCTGCGGCAAGCTCAGATCGGAAGAGCACACG
>JAHIYS010000063.1 GCA_018814965.1 Gammaproteobacteria bacterium | reverse complement strand
TTTTTGTGTACATACTTGACAGATAACCTAGCTTTACCCCGATATCCGCTTTCTGGTCCAAGAATTGGAGATAAGATATTTTCCTTTATATTAATTATCCATGTGGCGCAGTGACTGCTGGATTTGCCATTTATGATACATGCAGTTTATTAAACCAGATGTCAGTACTCTATGCATTGGCCTGGTAGCATGAATCAACAGGTAAATGAGATTTAATCCCGCCATACGGGTATAAATCAATAGAGCAAGTCAAGATGGACTGTGAGCGTGACAATTTCATGGCTTTGAAAGAGACGATTAAATATGGGCTCATTGATAATATTTTAGAAAAAAGATAAAATAGATTCAGCATGATCGGTGCTGGAGATGGATAAGGCGTATAATAGATGCCCTGCCAACTGTCAAAATAATTAAGGAGAGTTAATAGTATGAGTCTAAATAAAGTGATATTAGGGATTGATAGATTACATGTTGATAGTTCTGGCGATAATGTAAAAGAAATAATATATGAGCTGAGAGATCTTGCTTTTTATGAAGGGAAGAGAAATCTTAGTCTTGAGTCTGAATTAACCGGTGTGTTAGAAGTTCTGCAAAAAAAATTAAGTACCCACCCAAAATTCGAATATATTGCAGCATCTTTTGAAAGCTATTTTGATACCCCAAGTAACGATAGACGTAAGTTATATCAATTTCTCGAAGTATTTTTAAAAGAAGAAAACTTAATTCTCATGCTAGAGGCAGGGGAACGTGAAGTAAAAATAAAAGATATCGAGGCAAGGATCAGGGAAGTTCAAAGATCTATTGCTGAGGTTAAGGTAGAGGATGATGGTATCCAACAGATAAAAGGGATTAATCAAGAGGTACAGCAGATTATAGAAGATATGGGTGCTATACAAAAAGAAGCACAAGGTACAATGAAGACTATTTTAGAGGGAATGAATGGCCCAGGTAAATTGAAACAAGGTATACATAAGTCATTATTGCATATGATAGAAAATGGTGTGTCAACTGACAAAAAAGAAACTTTTGACGCGAGAATGGAGAGTGTAGTAGGCGACTTTTTGTTGCAAGAAAAGCTACTTAAAGAGCAACTTGAAAGTATGTCTAAAATGCAAAAATCTGGGGCCTTAATAGTCAGAGGAGAAGAATCAGAAGCGCCGCTAAAACAAAATCCGGAGAAAACGCCAGAACAAAAACAGAGAGAGGCATTATATGACATAAATGATAGATTGGAGCTATTATTTTTGGCGGTTGAAAAATATAGGACTAGTTGGAAACACACATGGAGAAGTTTTTTGTCCAAAATATCTTTAGGCTTATATAGCTATGATGAAAAAAGAGTCATAAAAGATCAACGCTGGGTAAAACAAGCATTGTGGGATTTGCAAAAGATGAATGTGCCTCGATCTGATTCTTACACCGTAAATTCGCTGCAAAAACAAACAGGAACAACCAAAGAAGAGTGCGACCTTTTTTTAGCAAATATAGATAGAGGCAATTACTATGCTGTCTTGGGGGTCTCAAAAGATGCAACTTTATCTGATATTAATAAAGCTTATAGAAATTTATCACTGCGATTTCATCCTGATAAAAATCACGACCACCCTGAAGCTCGTGAAGATTATAATGCAGTTATGGGTATAATTAATGAAGCGCATGATAAACTCAAGGAAATGCTTGAGGGCGTGGAAAATCGTGAAAAAAGGTATTCAAATTTTTGATGTGTATGCAATTGGTTATTGATTTCCAATATTGATGACTATGGCAATTATAACAGGTTATTGGAGGGGGATGTGACCGATGTGGAGGTCCATGCTCGGGAGTCAAAGAAGTACCCTAATTTGATGTGGGGTCAAAGACCAATAATCTGTAAATAGGTTTAAGTAATATTTAACTCTACTTAAAGGTTGCGATAGTTTCCATATGACTGGTATGCGGATACATATCAGCCATCGTTATATTTTCTAATTTATAACCCTGTTCAGTTATTATTTTTGCATCACGCGCAAAAGTTGCAGGATTGCATGAG
>JAHIYS010000062.1 GCA_018814965.1 Gammaproteobacteria bacterium | reverse complement strand
GCCAATGGCATTCGCAAGGCTTGCGAAAAACGACCCATTGCTGCTGATACTATTGATGAAGTAGTAGAAAAAATTGAACAATGGGTTATGGCTCAAGGTGAAAGAGAAATGCCCAGTACAGGAATTGGCGAAAAAGTTATGGAAGCTTTGCACCGTTTAGATGAAGTAGCCTATGTGCGATTTGCTTCGGTCTATAGATCATTTAAAGATATTAATGAGTTCATGTCTGAGTTGCAGGATTTGTTAGGTAATGAAAAACAATTAAAAAGCAAACGAAACACTAAAGACCAGTGACGAGCAAAAATAATTATGT
Organism: Gammaproteobacteria bacterium; assembly: GCA_018814965.1. GTDB lineage: Bacteria > Pseudomonadota > Gammaproteobacteria > UBA9339 > UBA9339 > UBA9339. The sequence goes on along the minus strand of JAHIYS010000062.1, from coordinate 1,828 downwards.
TTACCGGGATCATCGAAGGTGTTGGTATTATCAGAGAGATTAAGCAAAAAGAAGATGGTTTGGAAGTTGAAATTCAAACTGATTTAGATTTTGGTCCCACAAATGTAGGAGATTTTCTAGCAGTTAATGGGTGTTGTTTGAATATAGCTTCTAAGCTGGGCAAATCTGTTTGGGTGCATATTCCAGATGAATTTATTGATAATACAACTTTTGTAGAGATTGAGGTTAATCAACCGGTAAATTTAGAGCGACCTTTGCAACTTGGTTCTAGGCTGGGTGGCCACATTGTTCAAGGGCATATAGACGGTATAGGCGAGATAGTTGAAGTTAGAGGTAAGCATAAAGCCGTACATATTACTATAGAAGTGCCATTGGAATTAGAAAAATACATAGTGGCCAATGGTTCAGTAGCTATTGATGGTGTTAGTCTACCGGTTGATAAGGTGGAAAAAAGGCGTTTTCAGGTAACTGTTGTTTTACACACCAAAATTAACACTACTTTATCCCAGCCCAAAGTAGGTAGTCATGTGAATTTGGAAGTTGACATTGTTGGCAAGTATGTGGAAAAGCTGACTTTCTTAGATAGTGAAGAGTTTAGAAAATCATCAAAAATAACCAAAGAGTTTTTAAAAAAATATGGATTTTAATAAACTTAATAATAAAACCCTACAGCGCGGCGCTGAAGCTGTGCTTCCTTGTGAATATGGCGATGATTTTAGAATTATCAGCTATCAGGACCTTACTCACAATGCTGAACATGTGGCCATTGTTAAAGGAGATCTAAATAGTACTCCAGAAATCTTGGTGCGCGTTCATTCCGAATGCTTTACTGGTGATGTGCTGGGTTCGCTCAGATGCGATTGTGGTTGGCAGCTTGGCTGCGCTTTAGAAATGATTGGAGAAGCAAAAGCAGGGGTGTTGCTTTATATCAGACAAGAGGGCCGTGGCATTGGTTTAAATAACAAAATTCATGCGTATGCTTTGCAAGATGCTGGTTATGATACGGTTGAAGCAAACCAGCAACTGGGTTTTGCCGCAGACCTGCGAGATTATAATATTGGTGCGCAAATCCTGCAAGATTTGGGAATTAAAAAAATTCGGCTTTTAACCAATAATCCGAAAAAAATTGTTGGTTTGGAATCATATGGTATTGAAATTTTAGAGCGTGTGCCAATTGAAACTGATCCAGGAAAGCATAATCGCTTCTATTTACAAACTAAACGCGATAAACTTGGACACTTGCTAAAGAAAGTATAAATAATATAAGAAACAAGATACAAGAAACAATGACCAAACAAATTCCAAATTTCAAATTCCAAAATCTATTAATTTGAATATTGGTAATTGAGATTTGTTAGGTTATTGTATCTTGGTTATTGGAAATTATAAATTATGGGTTCTAGAAGAAAAGCCAGGGAATGTGCTTTGCAGCTTTTATATCAAGTAGATTTGGGAAGCCCAGATTTGCAAGATACACCAGGCTGCTTTTGGTCATTGCAAGAAATTGATAATCCTACGCGTGAATTTGCCATGGTTTTATTTGAGGGTGTGCAAAAAAATGCTGCAGAAATTGATGATCTACTTTCCACCTATTCTGCTAATTGGAAAGTGTCGCGCATGGCCTCTATAGACAAAAATATTTTAAGAGTAGCAATTTTTGAGTTAATGCATTGCCCAGATATTCCAGCAAAAGTGACGATAAATGAAGCTGTGGAAATTGCCAAAAATTATGGTACTAAAGAATCAGGTGCTTTTGTAAATGGCATTTTAGATAATATTGCCAAAAAGGTGCGCCAATCATGAATGGCATAAACAAAAAAATCATTGT
>JAHIYS010000061.1 GCA_018814965.1 Gammaproteobacteria bacterium | reverse complement strand
TTTCGTGGCGTATTATTTACCCAATATCATAAGCATAGCGCAGATGTTGAGGTTATGATCTAATAGTTTTATAAAAGTTCAATTAGCTTATTAGTTGCTAAAGTTAAGTAAAGGAGAACCTATGTTTAAAAAACCATTTATGCTTGGTCTTATCCAAATGCGGATGACCGATGACCCCAAAAAAAATATCGATCACGCATGTGAGCTGTTGGCAAAGGCTGCAAAACAAGGGGCCCAGATGGTGTGTTTGCCAGAGTTATTTAGTTCTAAATATCTTTGTCAAAAAGAGGATCATGAGTTATTTGGTTTAGCTGAACCGGTCCCAGGCCCTACTTCTGCTATTCTCGCGGATGTTGCAAAGCAACATAAAATAGTTATTGTTGGTTCAATCTTTGAACGTCGTGCCGCAGGGATCTACCATAATACTGCAGTTGTTTTCGATGTTGATGGTTCCATCGCAGGAACCTATCGTAAAATGCATATTCCTGATGATCCTTTGTATTATGAAAAATTTTATTTTACTCCAGGGGATCTAGGGTTTCAGGCAATGGATACTAAGGTTGGAAAAATTGGTACGCTAATTTGCTGGGATCAATGGTATCCAGAAGCGGCGCGTCTTACCGCGATGCAGGGTGCAAATGTAATCTGTTATCCGACAGCGATTGGTTGGCACCCCAAAGAGAAAGAGGAATTTGGAGCTTCACAAGCTGATGCTTGGGAAACAATTCAGCGTGGTCATGCGATAGCTAATGGGACCTATGTTGTGGTCTGTAATCGTACTGGTCATGAAGGGGATAAAGAGGGTGGCCTAGAATTTTGGGGTAATTCATTTATTGCTGATCCTTTTGGTAGAATTCTTGCAAAAGCTTCTCATGATAAAGAAGAGATCCTCACTGCAATTTGTGATCCTGCTTTACAAGAAAGCACCCGGTGCTTTTGGCCTTTCTTCAGGGATCGGCGCATTGATGCTTATGGTGATATAACCAAGAGGTTTGGAAAATGATGTTACGAATGCCAGCAGAGTGGGAGAAGCAAGAAGCTATTTGGTTAGCATGGCCACACAATAAAGAGGATTGGCCAAAAAAGTTCGAGCCAATTCCGTGGGCTTATGCGGAAATTATCCGTCATATTACTAGTAGTCAGCTGGTACGGCTGATAGTAAAAAATGCTCAAGAAGAAAAATCAGCGATGAATATTTTAAAGCGTGTGGGGGTAGATTTTAAGAACATAGATTTTTTTGTTATTCCCACTGATAGAGTATGGTTAAGAGATTCAGGTCCAACTTTTGTTTATTATGGAAAAGAGGTAGTGTTGCTAGATTGGCACTTTAATGCTTGGGCAAAATATAACAATTGGCGTCATGATAATGAGATTCCAATGAGGGTTGCTGGTTATTTTGGGTTGCCACTGGTTCAACCTCATGCAATTATCAAAGGTAAAAACACCCGTGTCGTTTTAGAAGGGGGGGCTATTGATGTTAATGGCAAAGGCACATTGCTTACGACTGAAGAGTGTTTGCTAAGTAAAAAACAATGTCGTAACCCCGGACTAACTCGTAAAGGGTATGAAAAAGTTTTTGCTGAATATTTTGGAATTTCTAAAGTGATCTGGCTTAAAAATGGAATAACTGGCGATGATACCCATGGACATGTTGATGACTTAGCTAGATTTGTAAATTCAAAGACTATTGTTACAGTTGTTGAAAAAAACAAAAAGGATCCAAATTACGCGCCGCTAAAAGAGAATCTCAAACGATTAAAATCAGCAAAGGATCAAAATGGAAAATATCTTAACATCATAGAGCTTCCGATGCCAAAGCCAGTAATATTTGAGGGGATGAGATTGCCTGCAAGTTATGCGAATTTTTTGATAACTAATAATAGTGTATTGGTGCCAACATTTAACGATCCTAACGATCGGATTGCGCTCAATATTTTGTCCAAGTTGTTCCCTAAGCGTGAAGTAATTGGTATTTACTGTGGTGATTTTGTTTGGGGGCTTGGTACGATCCATTGCGCGAGTCAGCAAGAGATTGTTTAACCCAGATAATTTATGAAATAGCTGGGGTTCAGGCTGTATTAAACATACAAGAGCGCAATAGATTGCTGAGAAAAAATCCAAAACTAAAGAATTTTATTTCGCTCTACGAGCTTAAATTCATCTATGTTCATTACCCAGCCCTACGACTCGCAAACAACGCGAGTCTTTGGCTGGGCTGTTATATTTATCCCTTCGGGAAAATCATCTATTAAAATGTTGGCTTGCGACGAAATCATAAATATAAAATTTTTTCCAAAATCAAGCGTTTTAGGTAGCGTGGACGCAGCGCGCCGCTGGTTATAATTGTTAGTTATTGTTAACGAATTATGCGACTCTTATAGCAATGACGGCAAAAAAAGATCTGGTCAATATATAATTACAATAAGATTGATTCAACAAAAGATGTTGGGATCATTTACGGTCGGCTTCTTTATTGGCAGCTAACTCTATTTTCCTCAACTTTTTCGTAAAACTTTTTGTCTAATGATCGGATTGATATAAACCAAATTCCTAAAATCAAACAAAAAATAATAAAGAAATAGTTAGACATCTCGATTAGAGAAACATTGGGGCTAAATAACCATCCAACTTGTAAGACGCTCCATTGAATAAAAGCGCCCATCGATTTACCTAATCTGCCTCCTATCACGTCAGCAGCAGCTTTACCTTTAGTTTGCAGCTCCTCATCAAGTGGAATATATGCCATCTCTTTAGTGGGATCAAAAAATGCATATTTTACCGATTTACTTAAAACATTTTGAGAGCCGCCAAACATTATCGCCAAATATACTGGGGTGGTCCCCAATGCTAAGATTATTGGAGCAATAACTCCCCCTTCTCTATAAATTATGAATACATAGAACAATACCCCAGTTATTAAAATCATTATTGGGGTTAATAAAGCCCCAGTTTTCCAGCGAACTTTGCTAAGCACAAGGGAGCCAACATACATTGCAAAGCTACTGATGAAAGCGGTCCATATCTGGACATCCCCAAAAAAGTTTTGGATATCGACTTTACTTCCATCGAAGTTAAGGTTTATCGAAGCTTTCCAAATTCCCTCAACTAGGTTTATTGAGGCCCCGTAACAAATTATAAGCAAGGTTATAAGACCAATATATTTGGATGAAAAGATATATTTTAAGCTAGCGAAAAATCCAAGACGCTCTTTCTTTTTAACAGCTTTGCCGCAGAGTATAATGCTGTTGATGTTTTTTTTGCCAACGATTTTACCCAAAATAATTAAGGTTATTGATAATCCTATTCCTGATATTATTAGCGTAAAAGTTATATTATTTAAAAATCCTTTCCATGCGTTTAAAGTTATTTCCGAAGATAAATCTCCAGTTGAAATTGAGCCGTATTTTGATATTAATCCTGAGAGCAATAAACCCATTTGCCCAAGAACCATGAATAGAGGATAAAACCTTCTTGATTCCTCAAGAGTGCTGATGTGATTTGCTAATTGCCAAAACATCAGGGCCATCATTACAGAGCCCCATAATTCTGAAAGTATATAAAATAGGACTATTGGCCAACCCCCAATCATTTGGAGTATGTATTTAAAATAGGGCATTGCTTGAATTGCTGAATCCACATTTATCATTAAATGAGATAAGTTTGGATAGAGGAAGAAATTAAAGACCGTAAAAAATCCAATAAAAGACCAGATCAAGGCATGGTAGATAGTAGTTCTAGAGAATAGATTGGCCAATTTTGTATAAAACAGCATAAAAATAACTGCTGACGGCAGCACTCCCCAGAGTTTTGAAGTACTAATAAGTTCTGCGCCCAAATGGCCTAAGATTAAAGTATCTTTCGTATTTCTTAAAATGCTGTAAATATAAACAGTAAACATGAGCATCGTAGCAAAGCAGAAGAACTTTGGAATCTCCCCTTTTTTAAGCGGAAATTTTAGAACGCTCCCCAAAAATTTCATTAATTGTGTTTTCATACGCTGCTAACCATGGAAAGCGAAGCGAAGGTTAGTAGTCCGAGGTAGCTGACGATTTTTAAAAGAACATAGTGAGTTTTAAAAATCTTTAGTCAGCGTAAAGTCACTGTGGCGTTTCCTAGCCGCAGGGCGACCGAGGCCCAAGAACTCGCCGCATTAACGAATACATTTCGGGGCCACGATGGCCGAAATGTTTAACGAGTTAACGGCGACTCCTGATAAAAAGATGGTCAATATAAGCGGATGATAATAACACAAAGTTATATGGATTTGGTTATAAATAATTTGGGTCTAAATGAGAGCTGCGTTAAGTTTTTCAGTATAAATGGGGGATAAAATTTAATACTCGTAGTGCTAATCCTCCCACAATTATGGCCAGGGCTATTTTGAGAAAAGTTATTAATAATGTTTTTTTCCAGCCAAATTCTTTATATAAGGCCGCAATTGTAGCAGCGCAAGGAATATACAACATGCTTACCAGGGCAAGAATCAGTAATTGAGTTTTGGTTAGAACTAAAATGAAATTAGTAGTCCCTAAAATAGAAGCTAGCAAAACCAGAATCAATTCCTTTCTTAAAATGCCAAAAAGAAGTAGTATCCCAATGGCGGGCGGTAAGCCTAACCAGCCCGCTGTTATGGGGGATAAAAAATTACTGATTGGTGCAAGTAGGTTTAGAAGAGAGGCTCCCTCAATAAGTATTCCAGAAATTATAACTATGGGTCCGGCGATAAAAATAAATTCTTTTAATCTAAACCAGGTTTGAAATGCTATAGCTTTCATATTAGGAAGTTTATAGCTTGGCATCCCCATAATAAGTTCAGTAGGTTCTCCTGGAGTTATGATTGCAGCTGCCTTTCCAATGATAAATATTATTAAAAAAATTAAGAGATATAAACCAAGGGCCCAACCAACACCAACATATTTTCCTACAAGCCCAGCAATTATTACTGTAACGGCGCTACAAGGAACAAACACTGTCAGCAAACCAGTTATAAATCGCTCCCTTTCGGTTTCCATAATTCGACAGGAAAGACAGGCTGGTACATTGCAACCAAAACCAAGAATTAGAGGGATGCAGGCTTTTCCGTGAACGCCTAGTTTATGCATCAAATGATCCATTAAAAAAGCAACCCGAGCTAAATATCCCACGCTTTCTAAAATGAACAAGAAGAAATAAAATGGCAAAATATAGGGCAAAGCAATTTCAATTAAAGCTAGAAAGCTTGCGATGCCGCTCCAGATCAATGCGGCGTAGATCGAGTTACCAAAAGTAGAATAAAAATTTACTTGGAGGGTAGAGAAAAGATTCTCGAGGAAAGAAGAGAGATAGGAGCCACCTTTAAAAACCGTAAAGAACATTAGGCCTAAAATAATGAGCATTACTGGGTACCCTAGGATTTTATGTCCAGTTATTATATCTAATATTTCATGAGCGCTGGCTTTTTGGGGTTTGGTTATGGTTCTTATCTGTTTTGCTATGTGAGAAGCCAAAAGACATCTCTCATCAGCTATCACTATAGAAGAGCTGTGCCCATGAATTTTTTCTAATTCTAGGCTTAGATTCTGTGCTATTTCTAATATTTCAGGGTGTTTTGCTCGTATTAAATTTTCAATTTCCGTGTCTTTTTCCAGGAGCTTTATTGCAGTAAATCTTTTGGGATATAATAACTCTATGTTTTGCAGGAGAATGCTTAATTGTTCAATCCTTGTTTCAACCTCTTTGCCATATTTTGGTGTTTTGGGAACGATTGGTTTATTAGTTAAATTAATCCCTTGGTCAATAATTTCAGCCAGTCCTTTGCCCTGGGTAGCTATTACTGGAATGATGGGTATTTCTAAAATTTTTTCAAACTTTTCAAAATCAATGGTTATCCCTTTTCTTTTTAGTAAATCAACCATGTTTAGAGCTAATACTAAAGGTTTTTCTAGTTCGAGAAGCTGCAAGGTAAGGATAAGATTTGTTTCAAGATTGGTGGCGTCAACCGTATTGGCTATAAAGTCTGGTTTGACAGAAACAATATATTCCCGAGTAATTAATTCCTCAAATGAATGGGTGGATAGGGAGTAGATTCCTGGTAAATCTAGCACATCAATTGTATATCCTTTGTAATACAGGGTTCCTTCCGCTTTTTCTATGGTTTTTCCTGGCCAGTTGCCAATATGTTGATGGAGGCCAGTCAGATGGTTAAAAATTACCGATTTTCCAACATTGGCATATCCAGCTAATGCCATATTTATTTTTTTTAGAGTCATAATTTTTTTACTAGAATTTTTTTGGCTAGTCCCTTTCCTAGGATCAAGTTAGATTCTCTGGCTTTAATTTCAATTGGGCCGCAAAAAAGAGTTTTTCTAAGGATTTGTATATGGGTGTTTGGGGTTAATCCCATATCAGCAAGCCTTTTTGCTGATTTATCTCCGGCGGTAATTGCAACAATAACCGCAAGTTGATTTTTTTCTAATTTACAGAGGCTTATAGTGTCTTCTTTTGTCATGGCTGCTATGTTTTTTTCAAAAGCATTAATATATGGGTTATATATGTCATCATATCCCTTTAGTTTCGAAGTTAGCAACAGTAATTTTATATATGGGGGCTACCATAGTCTGGATAAAAATTATCATTTGTATGTCATTGCGACGTGGCAATCCAGGCATATTACATACCTGGCGCCAGAGATTGCTCTAGCAACAGACAGAATAAAATAGCAGAAAAGATTGCCGCGTCCTTCGCTATGCTCACTCCTCGCAATAACGTTTTTGTTGATATGGTGAGGATGATGAAATCTTGGTTTTTTGCCAACATTGCTGTAAGAGTTGCGTAATTCGTTGAAAAAGATTGCACTTAAAGTAGGGTTTGTAATTGGAGCCAGCGTTTCTATCTGATCCCTTGTAGGCTATTACGAAAAGCAAGCAAAGGTTGCAACACGGCAATCTGGGGGATCTAATCCATTTTTTGTCGTGCTGGCAAGAGCTACATTTTTTGTCAGGCCGGGAAAAGGTGGTATCCAGGTTAGGTCATTGCTGTAAGAGTCACGTAATTCGTTGACAATAACTAACAACCATAAACAGCGGCGCACTGCGCCCACGCCGCCTAAAATGCATGATTTTGGAAAAATTTTATATTTATGATTTCGTCGCAAGCTAACATTTTAATAGATGATTTTCCCGAAGGGATAAATATAACAGCCCAGCCTAAGCCTCGCGTTGTGTGCGAGGCGCGGGGCTGGGTGATGAACATAGATGAATTTAAGCTCATAGAGCGAAATAAAATTCTTTAGTTTTGGATTTTTTCTCGGCAATCTATTGCGCTTTGAGCTTGCAATTCAATTTCCTTTATACCCAGCCCTGCGCCGCACAAACAGCGTGCGGCTTAGGCTGGGCTGGTATATTTTGCTTCTTCGAAGCTTGTTTTGGCAATAGTTATTAGCAACGAATTATGTGACCTTTACAATTGCGACGTGGCAATCCAAAACAGAGCTACTTGAGCAGTTAGATAATGCTGGTTTCATATAAGTTTGACACTATCCTATTCCTTTTCTATGCTATGTCACTATGAATGACACATTATCCCCAAGTAGCCACAAAAACTTTATCTATAATATAATCGATGAAGATCTAAAGATTGGTAAAAACGGTGGCAAAGTTGCCACCCGTTTTCCGCCAGAACCAAATGGTTATCTTCATATTGGTCATGCGAAATCAATCTGTTTAAATTTTGGTATCGCTCATGATTATAATGGGACTTGCAATCTTCGTTTTGATGATACCAATCCAGAAAAAGAGGAGCAAGAGTATATTGACTCTATAATTGAAAATGTAAAGTGGCTGGGATTTGATTGGGAAGAGCGGCTTTATCATGCGTCTGATTATTTTGAGAAGTTTTTTCAATTTGCTGTTTCTTTAATTAAACAAGAGAAGGCGTATGTTTGTGATCTAACTGCGGATCAAATTCGAGAATATCGTGGTAACTTTACGACACCCGGCAAAGAGAGCCCCTATCGTAACCGTTCGGTTGAAGAAAATTTAGATCTTTTTAATCGGATGCGCGGAGGTGAATTTAAAGATGGGGAGAAAATTTTACGTGCTAAAATTGATATGAGTTCCCCCAATATCAATATGCGAGATCCAGCAATCTATCGGATTAGGCATGAAGAGCATCCAAGAACTGGAGATAAGTGGTGTATCTATCCAATGTATGATTATGCACACTGTGTCTCTGATGCGTTAGAAAATATTACCCACTCAGTTTGTACTTTAGAATTTGAAGATCATCGCCCTCTTTATGATTGGTTTTTAGATCAGATCGAAGAGTTGCCTCATCCACAACAGATCGAATTTGCTAGATTAAATTTGACTTATACCGTGATGAGTAAGCGAAAACTTTTAGAGCTGGTTGAAACAAAATTGGTAAATGGTTGGGATGATCCTCGGATGCCAACTTTGGTTGGGATCAGGCGGAGAGGATTTACGCCAGCGGCAATCAGAAATTTTTGTGAAAAAATTGGGGTGACCAAACAAGAAAGCACTGTCGAGATGGGTTATCTTGAAGAGTGTGTGCGTGAGGATCTAAATCTAATTACCAAAAGAGTTATGGCAGTACTAAAACCGTTACGAGTTGTGATAACAAATTTTCCGAAAGATAAGATCGATGAATTAGATGCTCCCTATCATCCAAATGATCCCCAGATGGGATCGCGCAAAATATTTTTTACTAATGAGCTTTATATTGAACAAGATGATTTCATGGAGGAGGCGCCTAAAAAATTCTTTAGATTAGCTCCAGGACAAGAGGTAAGGCTGCGTTATGGTTATGTTATAAGATGTGAACAGGTTATAAAAAACTTAGCTGGGGAAATAACAGAGTTACACTGTACTTACGATCCAGAAACTCGAGGAGGAAATATCCCTGATGGGCGTAAAGTTAAGGGGACCATTCACTGGGTATCAGTAAAACATGCTGTTAAAGCGGAAGTTAGATTATATGATCGACTATTTAATGTTGAGAACCCCTTGGGTAATAAAGATATAGATTTTAAAGATTATTTGAATTCAGAGTCTCTTAAAGTTTTAGAAGATTGTTTGGTTGAGCCATCTATAATGGAAGCTAAGCCTGAAGAAAAATTTCAATTTGAGCGGCTCGGATATTTTTGTGTTGATTATGATTCGACATCACAAAAATTAATTTTTAATCGCACAGTTACCCTAAAAGATGGTTGGGCAAAAATTTCTTTAAAACGTGGGTGAGTTTGGACATAATCTTGATTGATTATTAACCCCTTCTTGTAAATCAATGCACGTTATTGTTCGATCACTTTCTATACTGATGTGTTCAATTCTATCTTGTTTCGGATAGTAAATTGCAAATGCGCATATTTCAGAAGGACTTTTTCTTATGGGATCTATTACGCCGGGATTAATAACATATTTTTTTGATTCTGAATCTTTATAACTCCCAGCTATATGGGTATGAGCAAATATTTCAAAATCAACGCTTGTTGCAGGATATGTATTTCTTTCCATGGTATCAAGAACAGTGAATTGTCCATGTATTTTTTTTATATGCTCTTTGGGGGGTAATAAATTCTCAGGGATAGGGTGTTGAGGTAAGTGGCTAACCCTAATTATTTTACCATCAATCTCGACAATCCCATACTCATCATAGTAAGCAGAAATTAAATGGCCATATTTTTCAAAAATCTTATTGGCTGCTTTAGCAGATTTATGATGCAGAATTTTTAGAGCGCTATCAAAATCACCAGCATCAATAGCAGCATTTACCTCTGCATCATTTTCAGCCACATCAAATAAAAGCTCATTATGTTCCCAATTACCAGGCATCAAATAAAGATTATCTTTTGTAACGCCAGTAATCTTTGTTATCATATCCAACATAGACTCTAACTCTTTAACGCCTCCCTCATGGATAAAGTCTCCTGTTCCAATTATATGAGTAACCCCCCTTTCTTTCATTTGCTCTAAAGCTCGTTTAGCTCCCCCTATGTTGCCATGCGTATCCCCAAAAACACCAACAACAGTCTCTTTGTTAGAAGGACAGTAATTAAGGGCGTTTTCTGCGCCAAATGCAAAAGACACGCTGAATAGGCCAATGAAAAAACCTAGTATGATTTTTGATTTTAACCTCATGAGCCACCACTATATATTAATTATTACAAATTAAGTATAAAGCATCTTTATTAAGAGACTATTAACAAAAAGATGAACAAAATATTCAAATTAATCAAGTTAAGGATCTGATTCTTAACAACCGAGAACGAGGATTTATTAAATTAGTTTGTAAGGGGTCTTATATCATTAGCTAGAGAATGGATGCTAGTTTTAAGTTTGTCAATCCGATAAATAATCCGTGAAACATCTTTGTTGCTTGTCCCTTTTATTTATGTTGATTATGATTCGGCATCACAAAAAATAATTTTTAATAGAACTTTGACTCTTAAAGAAGGTTGGGCGAAGATTATTACAAAACGATCCTGGTTGTGGCCCTGTTATTTCTTTCTATAGTTTAATGTCTTTTATCAAGATTTGACCCCTTTAGTTTTATGAGACTTTTAGCTTAAAAAAGTGTCGGTTGCCGAGGCTCAACTTCTTTACTTGCTTTACCTTTTGTTGCCACAAAGACTATAATAGAGTCTTTAGTACAGACCACAATTTGAGGTGCAAGATGATTATATTTAGAAATAAAAATTTTATTAGAGCACTTAGAGTTGTTGTCATTTTGATTTTAGGATGTTCCCAGGCTGGGATCGCAGAATTGACATTAACAAGGTTAGATGAAGAAACAAACAAATATGTGCATGAATCAGGAGAGCCTATTACCCATGAACTTGTAGATGAGCTTGCAATGGTTGTTGATCAGTATCATGTGTCAGAGATCGTATTTAACGCTCCTAATATATATAGTACCATTTTATTTAGCTCCCGATCTGAACTTGGAGCATTCGATATGGCCGGCTCTGATGCTGCTTACAATAATACGGAACAGCAAGGAACTAACAATGGAATGTTTAAAGAAGGAGTGGTTGATAAAATATTACTCCTTTTAAAGAATAGAAATATTAGGAAAGTTAATATTTCAGGACACAATATTAAGATCACATGCCAGCAGGCGCTGATAATAGCTGATGCTTTAAGAAACAATCCAAAGCTAGAAGATATTTTTCTTTCTGGAAATACATTTGATTATGATGGAGCTATAGAAATTTTAGATGGTTTGGTTCGTTTTGGTTTCAATTTAGTGCGGATTTCTCTCCCTGTTTTTCCTGAGGCTCAACCAAGTAATGTTTTTGGCGAAGATATTACAAACCTGATTCGTAATGGGGGGAGGAGTTATGTTTCTAATATGTACCCAAGGATGAAGACGCTTGTCGATATGGTTTTACAAAGAAATAGAAAAATTAGAGAATTGATTGCGATGGCTTCAGAACAGGGTCAGGATGTAGATATAAGAGCAATAATAGGTGGTTCTTTTCTTCCTAGCTTTAAAAGATCAAATGATATTGATTTGCTCATTGATTGTATTAGGGAGATGCAAAGAAGTTTATTAGATGAAATGAGATTTTTTAGAGGAGATGATGTGGATGATAATACTATATCTCCGGTGACTCGAAGAGAAAGATTTCTTGGAATGTTTAGAGGAGTGAGAGAGGTTTTTGTTGGCACCCCATATGACAGCATTAACGTGGAGAATTTTGGGCGGGAAGATCAGCAAATAGAGAGTAATTCATATGAATGGTGGAATCTGCCTGAACCGGTTGTTAGACAACATCCGCCATCACCAGATTTAGATACTGCGCCAGTGGTAAGGCTAGAGGATGTTTTACCTTCTCCTCCTCCTTCTCGTGAAAATAATACTGAGTCTGGCGTTATGGATAGCTTATCAGGACTATTTGGTAGATTTTGGGGATCACATGAAGTTGATACGCCTGGCTCTATCGATAGCTCTCCTGCGACTAACCAAGAAAGGGATAGAGTCTCTTCTGTCGATGCTGGATTAAATGCTGTGGCTACCCCATCTATTTTTTCTTCGGAAAATTTAGGAAGAACTAGAAATGTTATAATGAATCTACTTTTTCCGGGCACATGATACCTTCTCTTACTTGCCGCACTAAAACGTAGTGTCTTTTATTAAAACTTGACACCTTCTCATGAATTGTAAATACTTGGGGCATTGACTTTCGTTAGGAGCGGCTATGATGTTTCTTTGTAAAACAGATTTACAAAATATAAAACAACTATCTTTAGTGATAATTATATTAATTTGTCTTATTTCTTCAGATGGGATTTTAGCTGGTGTTGACGCATCTTCTAAAGATAAAGTTCATCAAGAGTTAGGGGTTGAAGAAAACCCCTTGTTACAAAATTCTATTTTACCAAGATTTGATAAGATTAAGCCGGAGCATTTTGAGCCAGCAATTGAGCAAGGGATTAAAGAAAATAAAGATACTATTGAGAAGCTGCTAGCCCAAAAAAAATATACCTGGGATAATTTTATTGCCCCTTTAGATGAAGCTAGCGAAAGAATTAGTATTATTTGGGATACAGTTAGACACCTTAATGATGTTATAGCTAGAAAGGAAGTTAGAGACGCCTACGAAAAATGTGTCCCGGCAGTTACTAAGCATTTTACTGAAATCAAACAAGATGTAAGAATATACCAAGCGATAGAGCAGATCTTTAAAAGCAAAGAGTACGGAAGTTTAAATTCGATCCAAAAGAAAATTATAAGCGATAAATTGCGTGATTTT
>JAHIYS010000060.1 GCA_018814965.1 Gammaproteobacteria bacterium | reverse complement strand
TGTTACTGTTTCAAGGGTAAGTTTTTTTTTCTTTTGCCATCTGAACTATTCCGGTAGCTATGGGATGCTCTGAGCTTTGCTCTAAACTAGCCGCGATTTTTAATATATCTTCCTCGGAATAGTTTTGATCTAAAGACTCATATCTAACTACGCTAAAACTTCCTTTGGTGAGAGTGCCTGTTTTATCAAAAACTATGGTAGTGATTTTTCTTGAGTTTTCAAAGGCGGTGCGGTTGCGGATTAATAAACCATGCTGAGCTGATAGTGTGGTGGAGATTGCTGCTACTAGCGGTACAGCTAATCCCAAAGCGTGCGGACATGAAATCACCATAACAGTAACCATCCGTTCTAATGCATAAGCTATTTCTTTGCCTAGGCCGAGCCAGGTTATAAAAGTAATTAAGCCAATAGCTATTGCAATAAAAGTAAGCCATTTTGCAGCTCTGTCAGCTAGGTTTTGGGTTTTAGATTTTGTTTCCTGAGCTTGTTGTACTAATAGTATAACTTTAGCAAGATAGGAGTCTTTCCCAGTATGCCGCACTTCTATTTTTAAAGAACCGTTGCCATTAATCGAGCCACCAATAACCTGTTCGCCGACACCTCTTTTGACTGGTTTTGATTCTCCGGTTAGCATCGATTCATTAAGATAGCTTGAGCCCTCAATAATTTTAGCGTCAGCAGGTACTTTTTCGCCTGGCTTAACTAAAAGCAAATTATTAACTTGAATGGTGTCTAGTTTAACATCGGTTGTTTCGTTATCTTTAATTAGGTGAGCAGTTTGCGGCAACATCTCTACCAGATATTCAAGAGATCGTGAGGCGCCCAATACTGATTTCATCTCGATCCAATGACCTAAAAGCATGATGTCAATTAGGGTTGCTAGTTCCCAAAAAAATTCTCCGCCACTAAGGCCAAAAACAATAGCAGCGCTATAAAAATATGCAACTGAGATAGCAATACCTATCAAGGTCATCATGCCAGGATTTTTAGCTTTGAATTCTTCGTAGAGTCCTTTGATGAACGGCCAGCCACCATAAAGGTAAACTATTGTGGAGAGTATAAATAATATGTATTGATTGCCAGGAATAGTTAGGTGATAGCCTAAAAAATCTTGAATCATTGGAGATAGAATTAATATCGGGAGTGTAATTGCAAGTGAGACCCAAAATCTTTTTTTGAAATCCTGAATCATCATAGCATGATGTTTGCTATGCATAGTGGTTGTGTGATCCATGTGTTCCATATGATGTTGCTCATTATGCTCATGATTTGATTCTTCATGGGCATGATGACAATGCTGGTGTTCACCAGCGTGATCTTTATGCATATATAACCCCTCCTTGTGATAAGGGGATCAAGTCTAGATATTGGACATTAAGATAGGAAGAAATTAGGTGTTAATATCCAATGTCTAGACTTGACCCCTTAACTTGGAATGATACACTATTTTTTTTAGCAACAAAACTAATTGGAATCAGGATGACTGACATGTCTATAAATAAACTAGCTATATTATTGGTGTGGGTTGTAATTTCGATGTTTTTTAATTCAAATATATTTGGTCAAAGTCTGTCGTGTGAGCAGATAACTAAAGATCAACAGCTTTGCGCTGAGATAGGGCAGATGCTAATAATTGGTTTTGGTGGTTTTAAACAAGAGGAGAGTGGTAAGGTTTTATGGGACGATAAAGATGGCGTCCAATTTAATAAAAAATCATTGATAGCGCGACATATAGCCGATGATCATATTGGTGGGGTTATTTTATTCCAAAAATCACCCCGTGATCTGAATACGCAGAAGTTTATTCGTGATCGCAATATTCAAGGGCCAAAGCAAGTGGCTCAATTGAATTCCGCTCTTCAAACCTATAATGCTGTAATACGACAAAAACAAAAATTAGATTCTTTGCCTTTATTTATAGGGGTTGATCAAGAGGGAGGGCGGATTGATCGTCTGCCTGCTGCCCAAGGGTTTCCTGTAGCAACTTTAGTGCCCCAAGCATTTGGAGCTAAGGAAGAAATTGCTGCTAAAAAAGATGATGCACTAAATGAAACCTATGCTTACGCGAAAAAAATGGCTGAGGAACTTTCTTCTTTGCATTTTAATTTGAATTTTTTTCCCACGGTTGATGTAAATATTAACCCAGCCAATCCGATTATTGGAGGAATGGGGCGAAGTTTTTCATCTAATCCAGATGTGGTTTTTGACCAAGCCAAGCAGTTTGTTAGGGCATTTCATGATCATGGAATTATTGCTGCGCTAAAACATTTTCCTGGGCATGGTAGCTCAGCGGGGGATAGTCATCTTGGTTTGGTTGATGTGACCGAAACTTATCAAAAAGATAGAGAGTTATTTCCATATTTAGGTTTTATAAAAGATGGCTATGATGACATGATAATGACAACCCATGTTATTAATGGGCAGATCGATCAGACCCAGTGTAAGGCTGGATTGGTAACCGACCATACTACTTGGTGTCCTGGAACTATGTCTAAGCTGGCTTTAACTGAGTTGCTACGCGACAAAATGGGATTTAATGGAATTATTGTCTCTGATGATATGACGATGGGAGCCATTACTTTAGAGTATACTTTGAGTGAGTCGCTGAAAAACTCAATCAATGCTGGTGTTGATATGTTTATAGTTGCCAACAATTATGAGGATCAAACCAACGAGGTTATTAATGCCATTGCGCAATTGGTTAAAGATGGTGATATCAAACGTGAGAGAATTGGTGAGTCTTATAAAAGAATTTCAGATTTTAAGAAAAAGCGGCTGCCTTCTATGGCAAGTGATGTTTCTGGGCAAGACCCTAATTTTATTAAATGGATTATTTCCAAGATACTAGGAAGACCGTCGTCAG
>JAHIYS010000059.1 GCA_018814965.1 Gammaproteobacteria bacterium | reverse complement strand
TAAATCACTAATATTAAAATAATCGCTTTTTCGATTAGTCCCTCTTTTTATGATGAGCCCGATCAGTGCACATTGTACGAACTGGTTGCATATTTTTCCGACTGTACTCTGCAGCCTTGGCTCCTTTATCACAACAAGTAGTTATACAATTAACATCCAGCATAAACAAACTATCCTCGCCGATATTAATAAGACACTCCCCCCCCAAACATGGTTCCAACATCCACCCTACAACTGGTAGATCCACAACCCATGGGGTATAAACACAAATACAATCTCCACCGACAACCAAACGCTGTTCACTGACAGAAAGATTCTTCATCATAAAAATACCTCCTTTAATAATTCTGATTAAGATATAGAATTGTATCATCATAGAGGTAATTTTTATAATCATGTGATAAGATAAAAAACGAAATATGACTCCTATAACTATTACAATAATCATAGCAATTACCGCGCTAGTTTTAGCTATATTGGCATGGTTATTTTTAAACAAGAATCATTCTCAAGATAACACCGATCTCCTTGCGCGTTTATTAGCAGAACAACGGCAGCAGTTTAGCGAATATCAACTACACAGCTTAAAAACCATTACTGAAAGCTTACAACTTAGCGTGGGCGATGTACGCGCTCAAGTAACAGTGGCTTTAAATAATCATTCATCAGAACTTAGTCAACGGGTTGAAAAATTAACCGAAACAGCTGATAAAAAGCTCCAAGAAATTACTGGGCAAGTTGATAAACGACTTTCTGAAGGGTTTGAAAAAACCACCACCACCTTCACTGATGTGGTAAAACGCTTGGCTTTAATCGATGAAGCACAGAAAAAAATTACTGAACTATCAAGTAATGTCGTAAACCTACAAGAGGTATTAACCGATAAAAGAGCACGCGGAGCCTTTGGAGAAATACAGCTATCTGCACTACTACACAATGTTTTACCATCTGAAAATTTTTCGCTGCAACATACCTTATCTAATGACAAGCGAGTAGATTGCATTTTGTTTTTGCCAGAACCTACTGGCAATATTGCCATTGATGCTAAGTTTCCCTTAGAAAGTTATCAAAAGTTAGCAAACCCTCACTTACCTGAAAACGAAAGACGTGCTGCACAACAGCAATTTCGTTTAGATATTCGTAAACATATCCAGGATATAGCTGAAAAGTATATTATCCCCGGAGAAACTGCTGATGGCGCCATGATGTTTATCCCAGCAGAATCAGTATTTGCCGAAATTCATGGCAATTATCCAGATTTGATCGAAATCTCACATTGCTCTAAAGTATGGCTAGTATCTCCAACCACCCTGATGGCGATCCTAACAACGGCCCGTGCTGTCATCAAAGACTCTGCAACCCGCAATCAAATTCATATCATTCAAGAACATCTAATAACTCTAGGCAAAGATTTTGAACGGTTTCAAAGCCGCATGGACAACCTAACTAAACACATATCCCAAGCACAGGCAGATGCAGAAGACGTAAACAGATCTGCAAAAAAAATATCCAGTAGATTCAGCAGTATAGAACAGGTTAAGCTAGTCAAAGAGGATCAGCCACAAGAACAATTGCTAACTGAATAAGCAAAAACCCTCTAATTCATCAAGTAATGCGCCAAACCAAAATATAACATTCTGAATCCAGCGGTCGAGCCGCGGGACGACAATTATTAAGTTCTGTCACCCCGTTGAAAAACTGGGCCCAGCGGGAAATAGTAAAAAGATTCTGATTAGATCAAATGAACTAAAAATAATATCCTGGATCCCGCGGTCAAGCCGCCCGACGACAGCTGTTTGTTTCCGTCGAGCCGCGGGACGACAGCTATCAATGCATATCAAGCTACAAAACGACAACCATTGAATTCTGTCGCCCCGTTGAAAAACTCAGGCCCAGCGGGAAATAGTAAAAAGATTCTGATTAGATCAACTGTGCTTAACAACAATATCCTGGATCCCGCGGTCGAGCCGCCCGACGACAGCTATTTAGCTATATCAAGCTGCCAAACGACAAGCGTTAAGATATACCAAACAACAGGACGACGGTTATTTGTTTATGTCAAAACACGGGATAACAACCATCAAGTTCTGTCGCCCCATTGAAGAACTCAGGCCCAAAGAAAAATAGTAAAAAACTTTATGAGAGTGTTGCATTCTAAAATTTTAAGGTAGGCGCAGGCTTTAGCCTGCGGATACATAACTCTTCTCCAATAACGCAAGCTAAAGCTTGCGCCTACCTACCAATATCGATCAATGCCATTTTAATCATCTTTTAACAGCTCCAGTATCCAGAAAATTCAATAAGTTAATACTAACTATAAGACAAAAATTTTTGATTTTAGCTGGACATTAAAACAAAAAAGCCAGGATTACCTGGCTTTTTTGTTTTTACGCAATACGACTAAATTTACTTAGTCATATCTTTTTTTACTCTTTCTACGCCAAGCTTACCACGACATTTCTTGGTTTTGCATTTTGGGGTATGATCAGCAGTTGATACATTGTAATCACGATCAGCCATGGTTGGTTTATCTTGAGTAGAACAACCGACTAAGCCAAATGCAGCTGCGAATAAAGCTATTGAAATTATTTTTTTCATTTTTATCCCTTTATATATAAATATAACTAAAAAGTATATTTGCTTATAGCAAACACCCAACCCTTGTATATTGTAACGTTACAATACAATATGTAACACTGGGATTTCTCCCTATGCGACAAGCCACTTGTAAAGCATTTTACTAAAAAAAGCAAGCATTTTTGAGCGCCTAAATCTCCATAAATAAAAATCTTTTATTAACTATATCCCTTTATAGACAAGGACTTTATAGCCAACAGATCCAAAATTTTTAACTCTATTTAGCAAAAAATAACAATATGATATATACTTTAATCAACTCTTAATAAAATATCCCCTAAAGGGAGGTAAAATGCGTATATTACTTGTTGAAGATGATGAATTATTGGGCGATGGAATACGTTCTGGATTAGCTCAATATCAATACACAGTAGATTGGGTCAAAAATGGCTTGGCCGCTTGGTCTGCATTGCAATCAGAGCATTTTGATCTTGTAATTTTGGATCTTGGACTACCAAAACTCTCAGGAGAAGAAGTCCTAAACAATATGCGTAGCAAAAACATATTGACCCCCGTCATCATTTTAACTGCCCATGATACAATACATAGCCGCATAAAAGGTTTTGATAGTGGGGCCGATGATTATGTAACTAAGCCATTCAATTTAGAGGAATTATGTGCACGAATTCGTGCCCTACGAAGAAGGACCTCCTCTTCAAATGTTAATACCACCCTAACTGTTGGCGACATAACCCTCGACCCAGCAACCAGATTAGTATTCAAAGATGGTCAAATGGTGGAGTTATCTCGTAGAGAGTTTGTTCTGCTCCAAATGCTGCTTGAGAATGCCGGTAAAGTCATGTCACGAGAACAAGCCACTCAAAGTCTATATGGATGGGGCTACGATATTGACAGTAACGCCTTAGAGGTACATATTCATAATCTAAGGAAAAAATTAAAATGTAAAAACATTACTACTATCCGTGGTGTTGGCTACATGCTTACAAAATAAAAAACACCGATTGTTTCAATTCTCTCCTATAGTAAAAATTACTCACAAAAGTTGTGGATAACTTTGTGAGTAATTGGTGTAACTATCTTTCTAAATGCTGAAAATATTGGGCTCCATACAAATTGCGCAAAATTTAACCTACAAAAAATATGATTATTATCAGGTAGTTATGTAACTCGTTGAAAAATCGTTGTGTTAATGCCCTAAAAAGATTTAGAATTCTAAGAAAAATTTCAACCTGTGCAAAAAATGCAAGAAAAATCAGTAACACTAACGCCAAATAAGCGACT
Source organism: Gammaproteobacteria bacterium (assembly GCA_018814965.1). Classification (GTDB taxonomy): domain Bacteria; phylum Pseudomonadota; class Gammaproteobacteria; order UBA9339; family UBA9339; genus UBA9339. Next base: position 16,257 of record JAHIYS010000059.1, on the reverse strand, counting down.
AGCCAGAGATCTGCAAAAACAATTTTGTCTAGAATCATCCGAGCAAAATCAAGCCACTTGGCATAGCACGAAAATTTTACCACTTGCAACTTGGCTCATAAATTGCTGGCAAGAATACAACGACCCTCGTATATTGCTATCCAGTTATCAAGAAAAACTCCTTTGGCAAAAAATCATAACCACACACCTAAAAGAGAAATCAAGCTCCCTTATCGATCTTGCAATAAATTTTAATGAGCTAATAAATAGTTGGCAGATAGATCATAGTGAGATTTTTTCTCATGAAACAGAAGAGATGATGATTTTTCAAATCATTTATGAAAAATTTAAAGCATATTGCAAAGAAAAAAACTTTGTTACCATTAGTGAACTACCAACAATTCTTCTTCCATATATTACAAACAGTAACTTTACTAAAATAAAATTTGTTGGCTTTGACGAATATAGCCCTCAATTACAAACACTTATATCTACCGCCAAAAAAAATGGTTGTGCAATTTCAAAAATTGATCCAAATAATTATAACAACCCCATACAAAAGAGAATAAGTTTCAATAAGTTAAAAGAAGAAATAGCCTCATGCGCCAAGTGGTCCCAAAAAATATTTTCCAACAACCCTAAAGCTTCTATTGGCATTGTGGTACCAAATTTAATAACCTTACGCTCAAAAATTCATCAAATCTTCACTGAAGTGTTTGGTGATACTAAAAATATCAATATCTCTGCAGGGATCCCCTTAATCTGTCTACCTATAATTAACTCCGCCATAGAACTACTATCTATAAATGAGTCATCAACTTTAAAAGATATAAGTAATTTTTTATCATCTCCATACATTTTGGGTTCAGAAATAGAATGCTTCGAACGGGAGCTTTTTAAACTTCAATTAAACCAATTAGAGCATTTACAATTTACCCATAAAGATATAAATAATCTTGTAGATAAATATGCTAAAAATATTCCCATAGCGATAAAAATCCTGCAAGAACACCGCGACGTATTCTTGCCCATCCAAAATAAGATGCTTTATAGCTCAAAATGGGTAGAAATATTTGCCCAAATCTTAAAAATATTCGGCTGGCCAGGAGAAAATAATCTAACTGATCTTGAAGCATCTGCGAGCAAACACCTTGCAAAATCACTACAAGAGATCGCGACAAGTGATCTAATTATAGGAAAAATATCATATAAAAAAGCATTACAACTTTTGCGTGAAGTAGCTATAAACAACGTATTACAACCAATACCAGAAAATGACGCTCAAATAAATATAATTGGCACTCTAGAAGCAATGGGAATTAACTTTGATTATCTATGGATTATGGGGGTTGACCAAGAAAATTGGCCAGCAACTCCTAAACCAAACCCTTTTATTCCTGTTGCAATTCAAAAAAAATTATCTCTACCCCATTCTTCTGCTCAACGCGAGCTATACTTTTGTGACGAGCTAATAAAAAGATATAAAAGAAGCGCTAAGGAGGTGATTTTCAGCCATGTGAGACAAAGCGATGATCGTATAATAGAACCTAGCTCGCTAATAGCAGATATACCTGAAATTAATTATGATGCCTTAAAATTAGATCAAAACATCACTTGGGCACAAAAAATATATCACAGCCAAAACCTTGAGACTCTAGAAAATGACCTGGCACCAAAACTAGCTCCCAATGAAATAACTCATGCTGGCAGCCGTCTTATAGAACTACAATCATTATGCCCTTTTCGTGCATTTATGGAATTCAGATTGCTTACTAAAGAACCTCAAAAATCAAGCTTAGGAATAAGTAAAATAAATCGAGGAATTTTAATTCATACTGCACTCGAATTTTTTTGGCGAAAAGTAAAAACGCATCAAGACCTATGCTCACTAAACTCGGATAAATTACAAAAATTAATTCAAAATAGTGTTGAGTATGCTTTAGAGAAACTATCATTACCACAACCTTTATATAAACTTGAAAAACCATGTTTAATCTCACTGCTAACCCACTGGATTGAAATCGAAAAAACCCGCGAACCATTTCAAGTTATTGCTACTGAAAAATCTATTCAAATACACCTAGCCTCAATTCCTATTAAACTGAGGATTGACCGTATTGATCAATTAGCAGATGGCAAGAAATTACTTATTGATTATAAAACCGGTAAGGATTTACCCTCTATCTTTGATCTATTTGGACCACGGCCTAAAAGCCCACAATTGCTACTTTATAGTCTTGCAATAAACACTATTGAGGGCTTGGCTTTAGCGCAAATAAATATTGGCACTACCAGATTAAAAGAAATTAATCTTGATGAGTTAATCTTTGGTCTACACGCAAAAGATGCTGAAAATTACCTGGAAAATGAAATAACTTGGCAAAAACTGATAGGTTATTGGGAAAATATCTTAACCAAAATCTCTGCTGACTTTGCCTCAGGTCAAGCCTCCCCTACTCCACTATCACCTCAGGTATGCAAACAGTGTAGCTTCAGCCTGGCATGTAGGATTGTAAAACAAGGCTAAATAGATTTACGCGCCATCTACAACTTAAAAACAATAATTATTACTACTTCTTCAATTGGATCCCTGGGGGTAAAGTTGAAACATTAGCTGTACTCTTAACCCCGCCCACTCTAGGCACCGGGTAGTAGTTCTCCATAGAACTATCACTAAGATCTTTCGGCAAAACAAGAGAGCTCCCATGAGATAAGGTTTTCCCTTGGTATTCATCATTTTGACCAAGCTTATCGATTTTATTACATCCAACCAATAAAACCACCATAGCAACAAACATAACCCTCAACTTTAAACTATTCATTTTATCACCTGTAAAACTATTTATTTTTATTATTCAGCAAAACAAAAATTCACTTACAATCTATTTCTAAGAGTCAGCATATTCCTCTTTAGGCCAAGATTTTACAACCACTTTTACCAAAGTCATTAGAGGTATGGCAAAGAAAACCCCCCAAAATCCAAATAAATTACCAAAAATTAATACTGCTAAAATAATTGCTAAAGGGTGTAAATTCATGATCCCCGAAAACAAAATCGGCACTAAGATATTAGCATCTAAAATACTAATCAAGGAGTAGATTAACATCAAGTAAAAGAAATGGCTAGACCATCCCCACTGAACTGCTCCCACCACAACAATAGGCACAGTAACTACTATTACACCAATATAAGGAATTACGACCGACAAACCAACCAATGCTCCTAACAATATAGCGTAACGCAACCCCAAGAAACCAAAAGCAATAATGGTAACTATAGAAACAATGATAATTTCAATGCTTTTACCCTGAATATAACTACGGATCTTTCCATGCATCTCTTCCCATACACCCTTTAGCACCAGTCTTTTCTTCGGCAGAAAACCAACAAGCCATTTTATGATCTCTTTCCCATCTCGTAAAAAGAAAAACACTAAAAGCGGCACTAACACCAAATAAACAACCAAGGTAACAACACCAAATAATGAGGCTAAAGAGAATTTAACGACCTCTTTACCAAAATTGGCGAGATAGTTATTAACATGAACCATTATTTGCTGTAGCTGACTAACTGAGATTAACTCTGGAAACATATCATGTAACTTCAACACCGACTCCTGCCCATGATTTAACATTTGAGGAACGTCAGTAACTAATTCTACTGCTTCGTTCCAAAGCAATGGTAGCAACCAAAAAAATGCTAACCATAATAAACTCATGAACAAAGAAAAAGCTATAATTACTGCCAATAGATGTGGACAACGTAAGCGCTCTAATTGTTTTACTATCCCAAAAAGCAAATATGCAAGAACCACTCCAACAATTATTGGTACCAAAACTTGTCCCATGGTTTTAAAAACAATTATGGTCATTGTGCAAATGACCAATATGGCTATTGCTTCTGGCTGGGATAAATAGCGCTTGAACCAAGTCGATAAAATATTACTCATACTCTATACACCTAATTTGTTATATTTGTTATTATATCCTAGCTTACACAGAATTCTCACATAAATAAAATTGTATTTTAATCAAGAAGATGAATCAAATAAAATATTCCCTAACATTATTAGTATTATTTTCCCTAACCTCACTGGCACGAGCAGATGATCTGCCAGACCTGGGGGAACACAGCAAAACCATCCTTACATCCAAAATGGAAAAGCAGCTAGGAACAGAGTTCATGAAGAATGTACGCCTAAGTGTACCAATTCTAACCGACCCAATAATTAATGATTACATCGAGACCCTAGGAAATAAACTAGCATCTCATACCCGCGATAAAAATAGAAAATTTCATTTTTTTGTAGTTAGAGACCCGATGGTAAATGCATTTGCTGGACCTAATGCCAACATAGGGATCAACAGCGGAACTATCGCTGCGGTTAACTCTGAAAGCGAACTGGCAGCAGTTATGGCTCATGAAATTGCACATGTAACTCAACATCATATTGAACTCTCCATCGAAAATGGAAAAAATGCACAAATAATGGCGACAGCTGGCATGATCGCCTCCGCAATCTTAGGTGCAAGCAGTAATAGCAAATCATTAAGCAGCGCTGCGAATGGGGCTGCCATGGCCTCTATGGGCGGCTCGGCACAACATATGATTAATTTTACCAGAAAACATGAGATTGAAGCTGATAATATAGGAATGAAGATTTTGTATGCTTCTGGCCTTGACCCTCGCGCCATACCAAAAGTTTTCGAACGCTTACAGCGTTATCGCTTCGATTACCCAAATGAAACGCCACAATTTTTACTTACCCATCCAATAACAAGTGACCGCATTGCAGAAGCTAAAAATCGTATTGCACAATACCAAACAAATAGCATCAAAAATCAAACAACTTCCAATACCTTTTCTCTGATCCATGCTCGCACCCAAGCTTTTAATTTTGATAATTCACTAAATGCTATAAATTTTTTTAGAACAAAATTAAAAAACGCAGAGCAAAAAGATAAAATGGCATTACGGTATGGTTATGCTCTTGCATTATATGAAAACCTACAGCTTACCGAGGCAATAAATATCATTACCAATTTACAAAAAGAATTCCCCCATGAGGTTTTATTTCAAATGTTGGCAGCTGAGTTATCCGCAGCCAATAAACAGACAGGTAGTGCTATTAAATTATTAAATACCGCACTCACCACTCATAAAAACTATTACCCATTAATTATCCAATACGCCCAAACTTTAATTGATGCCAAACTCTATCAACAAGCCTACGACTTTATTGGGTCAAAAATCAGACAACGTCAAAACGACCCGGATTTATATCTACTTCTATCACAAGCATATGCTAAAAATGGTCAAATTACCGGCGCCTATCAGGCCAAAGCTAAAGCCTATGAGATTTATGGCTACAATCGGCAAGCTGCTATCTTGCTTCAACAAGCACTAAAAACACCTAAATTAAGTACTACCGATAAAACCATTATTAATGCTAGAATCGAACAATTAAAAGAGATTGAAAAAAATTTATAATTTTACGATATGAGGGATACTTTTTATGACAAGCTTCTTCTCCACTTATGGATTATTTTTAGCACAAAGCTTAACTATAGTAATAGCAATCCTAGCCGCCTTTGGAGGCGTAGTCGCCATTGCCAGCAAAAACAGATTTAAACCAAAAGAAAAAATTGAAGTCACTAGACTAAATCAAAAATATCAAGAAATAAAAGAGATGCTAAACCATGAAACCTTAGAAAAAGAGGAACTAAAGAAACTCAAGAAAAAAGAAAAGCAAAAAAAATCTCTACAAAAAAAACAAAATAAAAATCAAGATGAAACAAAATTAAGAACTTTTGTCCTCGAATTTGAGGGAGACATAAGAGCATCAGCAGTAGAAAATCTCCGTGAAGAAATAACTGCAATTCTAACTGTTGCCACACCTAAAGATGAAGTGTTAGTGAAAATTGAAAGCTCTGGGGGCACCATCCATGGCTATGGTCTAGCTGCTTCCCAACTAAGAAGAATTCGCGATCGTAACATCCCGCTTATAGCATCGGTTGATAAAGTAGCGGCTAGCGGTGGCTATATGATGGCTTGCGTAGCTGATACCATTATTGCCGCACCATTTGCAATCATTGGGTCAGTTGGAGTAATCGCCCAATTACCAAATTTCCATCGCCTACTAAAGAAACATGAGATAGATTTCGAACAAATAATGGCGGGACAATACAAACGCAATCTTTCTCTATTTGGCGAGAATACCAAAGAAGGCAGAAACAAGTTACAACAAGAAGTCGAAGAAGCACACGGTTTATTTAAAGATTTTATTGTAATAAATCGACCAATAGTAGACGTGAATACAATCGCAACTGGGGAAACATGGTATGGAACTCGTGCTAAAGATATGCTCTTAATAGATGATATTATGACCAGTGATGACTATCTTTTAAAAGCAAGCGAAAAAGCAAATCTATTCAAAATTGAATATTCAATTAAAAAGAGTTTGAGCGAACGTTTTGCGGTTTCAATCCAAAAAAACATATCAAAAGCATTATCGTACTAACTAAACTATGGAACCTGGCAATCATATAACTAGAATAAATACCGCTTTTTATGCAGCGGTATTTATTGCCTTGTTTGGAGTGATCGAAGCACTTTTTGGTTTGTGGTCTGGATCCTTAACCCTGCTTAGCGACGCTGGCCACATGGGAGCAGATGCTTTAGCATTGACTCTGGCAGCATTTGCCTCATGGATAAAACATCGCCCAACAACCCCTAAACATACCTATGGGTTTGGGCGCGTTGAAGTTCTAGCATCCTGGCTAAGCAGCATGCTTCTTTTAGCAATAATAGTTAGCATTACAATAGAAGCCATACATCGCCTCCATACCCCAACCGTCATTGCAAGCAAACCAGTAATGATAGTCGCAACTATTGGCTTAATTGTTAATATAATAACTGCTTGGATCCTACATAAAGGGGAAAAAACTTTAAACACCCAGGCAGCTTTATTACATGTAATGGGGGATCTTTTAGGATCTGTAGCAGTTTTAATCTCCGGTATAATAATTTACTTTACCAATTGGACATTAATAGACCCTATCCTCTCTATTTTTATTTGTCTTCTGATTTTAATCTCAACCATAAATCTGCTTCGAAAATCATCGTTGGTGCTAATGGAAGGAACTCCTTCTAACATTGATTTTACTGAGGTTAGTCGTGATATAAAAACCATTAATGGCGTAAAAACCATCCACGACCTTCACATCTGGACCTTAACTTCTGGAGTAATATTACTAACGGTACATGTCATAGCAACCGACAATACCCCTTGGCCACAAATAATTGATGATGTTCGTGCCATTATCCAGAAAAATTTTGGTATAACCCATTCTACCATCCAGATTGAATCTCCAAACCAAGCTGTGCCTTGCGTGGATTGCAATAGTAAATAGCATAAAATTATGTAATTGCATCGCAAGCTAAAACTTGCAGCTACCTCCAAATGTATGACCCAACAAACATAAATTTATCCTATATCTATCAACACTGGTAGACGCAGGCTTTAGCCTGCGGATATATAATCCAATCTAATAACGCAAGCTAAAGCTCGCGGCTACCGCTAAACACAACATGGTAGGCGCAGGCTTTAGCCTGCGTCAACAATACAATCCAAATCTAAATCTACCGAACCTTTATAACAATAATCTTGCCGATTTTTTACAATTTCTTTTCTAACAGGATTGTCTAGAATATAGGAAACATGCTCCTTCAAATCAGATTCCTTTCTATGCACGTAATCAAAAAAATCTTTTTGCCATTGTATACACGGAGTATTCTTCGAAAACCAATAGCCTGTTTTTTGTTTGAATAAAACTGTGGCTTTCCATAAATTTGCATCTAAATTTTTTCCTTCCAAAATAAAGTGAAAATGATCTGGCATAAATAAGTAAATCCAGTTAAAACAGGAATATTTCCTAATACATTTTTCAAAAATTCCAGTAAAATTTTGCACAATATCCTCTCTAGTGAAAACAGGTTTTCTGTCTTTTATACAAAGAGTAAAACTCGCTCGCACCATTCCCTTATAACAAACCATATCTAATCTATGTCTTTTTTCAATTATCATACTAATCAAGTAATTTGTATTTCACGCAGACTTTAGCCTGCGGATATATAACTCCTATCTAATAACGCAAACTAAAGCTCGCGGCTACCGCTAAACACAACATGGCAGGCCCAGGCTTTAGCCTCCGGATATATAACTCCAATCTAATAACGCAAGCTAAAGCTCGCGGCTACCGCTAAACACAACATGGTAGGCGCAGGCTTTAGCCTGCGGATATATAACTCCAATCTAATAACGAAAGCTAAAGCTTGCGGCTACCGCTAAACACAACACCGGTAGGCGCAGGCTTTAGTCTGCGGATATATAACTCCAATCTAATAACGCAAGCTAAAGCTCGCGGCTACCGCTAAACACAACACCGGTAGGCGCAGGCTTTAGCCTGCGTCAACAATATCATGATAACGATTCTTGAAAATACCGTGGTAACAACTAGCGCCAGATCCTTTAGCAAAGTTTGTACAACATATCACATTATGATAAACCAAGTAACACATGGTGCTTGCCCCCCACTCAAAATTAGCGTAATTTACGAGCCAGATATAAAACAATTGACGCGCAGGCTAAAGCCTGCGGCTACCGGCAACCGTAAATTCGATAAACATAGATTTAGCATGCAATATTTTTAATTAACAAAGAGGACATATGCATCCACTAATGACCATAGCAACAAAAGCAGCACGCAGTGCTGGCAAAATCATCCTACGCGCAACTGATCGCCTGGATACAATCCAGGTAGGGGAAAAAGGTCATAATAATTTTGTTACTGAAGTTGACCAACAAGTAGAACAAGAGATTATTAACATTATTCTCGATTCGTATCCTGATCACGCCATCCTTGGTGAAGAAAGCGGAGTTAGTGGTACTGGTGATTACACTTGGATTATTGACCCTATTGATGGAACAAATAATTTTATTCATGGCCACCCACATTTTTGTGTTTCTATTGCAGTAAAATATAAAGATCGCATAGAGCATGGTTTAATTTACGATCCGCTTCGCCAAGAACTATTTACTGCTACCTTTGGCGCGGGCGCCTTTCTTAATGATCGCAGAATCAGAGTAGCATCAAGAAAACAACTGGAGGGATCAGTAATCGCCTCCAGTTTTGGCAACAAAGCAAGCAAAGAGATCGGTATTTTTTTAAAAATATTAGCGTCAATATTGCCTTATGCTGCTGGAACCCGTCGTAGTGGTTCAGCCGCCCTTGATTTGGCCTATGTTGCTTGTGGTCGTCTTGATGGAGCATGGGGAATAAATCTTTCACCGTGGGACATAGCAGCTGGAACTTTAATTATACAAGAAGCCGGAGGTATCGTTACCGATCTTGGCAGCAATGATAATTACTTAACCACTGGGAGTCTTATAGCAGGCAATCAGAATATTCATAAAATAATTTTACAACTGGTGCAAGAAAAAGTGTTGACATAATACTTGCCATTAAAAAACAACTTGATAATTTGTTTAAGACTTTGTAAAACCGAGCCCTTGAATTAATAATGGAAAATATTTTAAACAAATATGATTAACATAAAAACAATACAACAGAAAATAAGCTCATCACGCCAGATTCAAATAATACTTTCCATTATTCTAGTTATCGGAATTGTAACCGGTGGTATCTTTTATTGGCTACATGCACAGCGCTATATCAGTACCGACAATGCTTACGTTAACGCTAATATCGTTAAGATTTCTGCACAAGTTAGTGGCCAAGTAAGCAACCTCAATGTTCAAAATAATCAATTTGTAAATAAAGGGGAACTGTTATTCGAATTAGACCCTATACCATTTCAAGTTGCCGTAGATAAAGAAAAGGCCCAATTAGCTATTGCCGAAGCTAATTGGAAAAACGCTCAAACAAATACCAAAAGAGTCACGATGTTAGCAAAAAATAGGTCTCTTTCCATTCAAGACGAAGATGATGCCATAAAAAATCTTCAAGTTGCTACAGCAACTCTACAATTAGCAACTGCATCCTTAAATAAAGCAGAATTCGACTTACACAATAGCAAAGTATTTGCTGCAACCAATGGCTATGTTTCTAACATGACCTTACGTGTGGGCAGTGTAATTAGCGCCTTTCAACCCCTGTTTGTTGTAATTAGCGACGAACTATATTGGGTAGATGCCAATTTTAAAGAAACAGAATTACAAAACATCTCCCCCGGACAAACGGCAGAAGTAATTGTTGAAATGTATCCATCACATGTTTTTAAAGGTGCGGTAGAAAGCATAAGCGGTGGCAGCGGAACAGTATTTTCATTATTACCCCCACAAAATGCTACTGGCAATTGGATTAAAATCACTCAAAGAATACCCGTTAAAATCCATATTTTAAATCCAGACCCTAAATATCCACTACGAATTGGCACTACAGCAACCGTAAAAATAGATGCTTATAGCAATCAAATAACCACCCCATGAATACCATTGATTCTAATACCCCATCAGCAAAACGGTGGCTTATCGTTATCGCAGTTATGTCTGCTACATTAATGCAAGTATTAGACACCACTATAGTTAATGTTGCTTTGCCACACATCCAAGGAGAATTAAACGCTGCACCAAATCAAATATCCTGGACTCTAACCTGCTATTTAATAGCCTCTGCTATTATTATGCCATTGGCTGGATATTTTTCTGACCGTCTAGGGCGTAAAAATTATTTGCTTTGGTGTATCGCTGGCTTTACTTTTGCCTCTGCTCTTTGTGGAATGGCTAATTCTTTTCCGCAAATTATAGCCTTCCGCTTATTACAAGGCTTATTTGGCGCCGCTTTAGTCCCCTTATCACAAGCAACCTTAATTGATATATATCCACCTAAAGAATTGGGCAAGGCCATGGCAATCTTTGGCACTGGGGTAATGGTGGGGCCAATTTTAGGACCAACTCTTGGCGGATATCTTACAGACATTGCTAGTTGGCGCTGGGCATTTTATATCAACATCCCTATTGGCATCATGTCCTTTTTATTATCCTGGAAGGTCGTACCTAATACCATAAAAAAGAAAAGATCTTTTGATTGGCTTGGATTCTTTTTCCTTACAATAACTATTGGTGCAATCCAATATTTTCTTGATAGGGGCAATCAAGATGATTGGTTTAATGCTAACTCAATTAGACTTGCTGCATTTTTTGCTATATCAGGATTCATTAGCTTTTTAATTTATAGTTACTTTAATCGCGGACAATCAATTTTTGATCTAAGTATTTTTAAAAACCGTAACTTCACTATCTCAAGCTTATTACTGCTGGCACTAGGAATTGGGCTTTTTGGTTCGATTGCGATTCTACCAATGTTCCTTGAAAGCTTGCTAAATTATCCAGTATTCATCACCGGCCTTACAATGACGCCCCGAGCAATTAGCGTAATGTTTAGCATGATTGTAGTTGGTAAACTTTGTCAACGTATAGACCAGCGTAAAATAGTAGCTATTGGGATTCTTATCAGCGCGATAGGTACCTATGTTTGCACCTATTACACGCTTGAAATTAACAAATGGTGGTTAATCTGGCCTTTAATCCTCCAAGGATTAGGATTAGGGATGCTATTTGTACCCCTATCCACTCTTGCATTCTCTACTCTACCAGAAAAATCTCGCGTTGAAGCAGCCAGCTTAAATAGCCTTTTACGCACCATAGGCGCCTCTATTGGCATTGCAGTTATTTTCAACGTGTATACCAGCAATACTCAAACCTCATGGAACCATTTAATAAGCTTCATTAGCCCATACAATCCAAACCTTATGGAATATTTACAACCTTTGCATTTACAAATCACTGATCCAATTATAGCGCCTCTGCTAAGCGGCGAAGTAACAAAACAAGCAATGATGTTATCCACAGTGAATGTCTTCGGCTTTATTATGCTGAGCCTTTTAGCAATGTTACCATTCATTCTTTTGCTAAAACGTCCAAAACATACCGAAAAGCAATTACCAAAAGAGCGCTTAATTTCAGATTAATAATTCAAGATCCCACTACCCAAACGTTAATATTGCAAAAAATCTGCTATAATTATATGATCATAACAATTACAACTTAGAGATCCATACCGATGCGCAATTAAAAACTTTCAAGCTTAAGTTCGATCAACTGCTAAAACAGCTGGTCATCTACAACTTTTTGAGAGGATTTAATATGTCGCATAATCAAAGCATTATCATTCAGAATTTAACTTATCAGAATCCCAAAAGCCAATTGGTTTTTAATAACCTCAATTTAACTTTAAGTAACATTAAAACTGGATTGATTGGTAAAAATGGGATTGGGAAATCTACTTTACTCAAACTTATTATTAATGAGCTCAAACCAACTGCGGGCTCAGTAAAAGTTCTGGGAAAGATAGGTTATTGCCCTCAAGATTTCTCTTGCTACCATGATCTAACTATCGCCCAGTTTTTTGAGGCTGATATGAAACTACAAGCTTTGGAAAATATTCTAAAAGGAAGCGTTGACCCCAATGACTTTGCCATTCTTGGCGAGGACTGGAATATCAAAGAAAGGATTACAAAACAAGCTACAAAATTTTGTTTTAACATAAAAGACTTGCAGACAAAAATTGGCACACTAAGTAATGGTGAAATTACTAAACTCTGGTTAAGCAAAGCTTTTTATCAGGAATCGCAAGCGGATTTTCTGATCCTTGACGAACCGACCAATAACTTAGATAAAACTGCACGTAACATTCTTTACCACTCCATTCAAACCTGGCCAGGGGGGATGTTAATAATAAGCCATGACCAACAACTCTTGGAGCTGATGGATCAAACTCTAGCCCTCACTGAACATGGCGCAAGAATTTATGGCGGTAGTTTTAGCTTCTATCAAGAACAAGAAAAAATTGAGCGTGCTGCAAAAGAACTGCTATTTAATGATGCTAAGAAATCACTTACAAAAGCAGTCAGCTCAACTCAAGCCTCACATGAAAAACATGAGCAGAATCAAGCCAAGGGTCATCGAGCTCGAAAAAAGAATGATCAACCAAAAGCAATGTTGGATTTTGCCGAGAATCGCAGCGGCAGAACCCAACAAACTTTAAGCAAACGATCCATCCGACTAATTAATACAGCCGAACAAGAGTTGCAACAAGCTAAAAGTAATTTGGCTATCGATTACAATATTCAGGTATCACTACCAAAAACATTTGTGCCTAATGATAAAATTGTAGCTAACATAGAAAATATCAGTTTTCGATATAGTAGCGCCGAACCTTACCTATTGCATGATTTTAATTTAACTATCTGCGGCCCAGAATATATAGCCATTTCTGGCGATAACGGCAGCGGCAAAACGACTCTGTTAAAATTAATCCAAAAAATAATCGAACCAGAAAGCGGCGTAATCAAAGTAAATATAACTGCGAACTATCTCGATCAAAAACTAGAGATTTTAGATCAGCAATTATCGATTCTAGATAATTACAAAAATCTAAATCCAAAAGTGTCCAACAATGAAGCGCACAAGAATTTAGCAAGCTTCCTTTTTCGCAATGAAGCTGTGTTACAAAAGATAGGTAACCTGAGCTGCGGTGAAAAAATAAGAGCGGCACTTGCCTGTGTTTTACTAGCGGAGAAACCACCAGAACTATTAATGCTCGATGAACCCACAAATCACTTAGACTTAGAGAATTTAAGATGCTTAGAATCTATTCTAAAAAACTATGAAGGTGCATTAATAATTATTAGCCATGATCAGAAGTTTTTAGAGAAACTTGAGATTACCAAAACAATTTATGCGCCTTTTGTATAGCTAATAGGACAATTATACGGCAGGCGCAGGCTTTAGCCCAATTCATTACCCACATCTTTACATAGATCAATCTTTATGCCGTCATTGCGAGCGAAATGCTTTTTATTTCGTGCGGCAATCCAGAAAACTTAAATATAACCCCAGCACTCTTCTAATTGCCATAAATCTATAAAACAGTTATATTTAGAACGAGTACTCTGCTCGATCATAATGAAAACATAAAACTGGATTGCCGCGCAAAGCAAAAAGAAAAAGCGCTTTGCTCGCAATGACAATACTCATTCATGATCGCTATATAAGCAATCATATATAGCATGGTTACTCTTCATTTTTCAACATCTTACTTAGGTTACAATATACTTGTGGGTAATGAATTGGACTAAAGCCTGCGCCTACCACATGCTCTATGACCAGTGGTGCCAGGCTCTAACTCCTTATGTTCCATATCAGACTAGTTACTTTTTTGATTAATACTGTAATCAAAATCAGGATTTTTAGCTATTAAATTAGCTATTCTCTCATTAATCACTGGATCTTTTTCCCTGTAAGATTTTATAGACCAGATTGCCATACTTACTAATCCATCATCGGCGTAAAGCCCACTTAAGTCACGCTTAGGATCGAAAGCGGCAATTCTTAATAATAACCTTAGATACTCATCATCCCCCCTCGCAAAAAAAGAAGCCCATAGCATATCAATATTTCCAGGATCTGTTTTTTCAATCTCTAGAAGATCCCGTAGGGGGGAACGAATAATCCTCTTAGCTAAAGATGCTCTATAGTCATCACCCATTGCTAATTGTTGCAAATAAGCACCTGCTTCAGGGTTTCCTGAATACCAAATTCCCCAATAAATATAGTTCAGTCTTTCCATGCTATGCTCATCTATAAATTTCAACCGCTCCATCCACGACGCCACTTTTTCTGGATTATCTTTAACAATGCCAGCAACAAAAGCAATAAAAACCTGGCCATTAAATGGCCCAATAATTTCTGGATCATTGATAATTGTATTAATATATTCTGGCATTCTATCAGGTGTTGGATTTTTGAAATAATTATCCATGAACTCCTCTTCATTCAACTTTTCTGCACTCGATGTTTTTATCAACTCATCTGAAAAGGCATCGTTGTTTATCGAATTATTCATTGCCGCAGACGTGAAGCTATAAGAAACGAAAAAGATCAGGAAAAGACCGGCTAGAATAATTCTCATAAATCCTCCAGGAAAAATTTAATTGCTTTCTAGTATAACTTATCTGAAAACACAATAAAATACAATTCATCGAAAGAATATCAATAACTAAGGAAGCTGGAACTTAAGAAATATTAAATAATTTGCCTTCCGAACTGTCAGTCACCATAGCAAAAAGGTTTATTATCCATAAAAATAAGAGTACGATCGCACTAAGAAAAATTCATTCCAAACAATTATGCTCTCCAAAAAAAACATAAGAACCATTATTATCTATTCAGCGACTTTCTGTTTGCTCAATTGCAACTATCCCTTAGCTTGGAGTTATCCACTCAACATAGATCTTTGCAATATTTATGGCCAAGAAAGCGGACTAGAATTAGAACCATGGGATGATGGGAGCGATCTTTTCCATCCACTAGGAATGGCCGACGAAAATATGCCTAATTATCTTATTTTTGATCTTGCAACGATTATTAGCAGAATTGCTGTAACCGATGCCAGCATCCTAAAAGATCCCAATTGTGACATTTCCAAATACATTGAATTGTTGCTTATATACTACAGCAAGCATACCAAAAAAGTGCAGAAACATCATCCCTACCTTGCAGAATTAATCGAATTTATAGATTATAAAATCAGAGATAAAGCCAATGAGGAAAAATAAACAAACTATTTACAAAAGAAATCTCCTGATTTGTATTCTCCTACTATTTTATTCAATAGTTTCACCCCTTACTTATGGCAGAACCAGAGAATCACTATTAAAACCAATGTGGCAAAACTATTGTATTTTTGAGGGCATGTTGGAATCTAGAGAAAATGAACAAGTTGGCGATCGTTGGCATAAAGAATTTGACATGCTAAAAGAAAACAATACCCCGAACTTTTTAGCCATGCAGAATATTTTAGCTGATCTTGTAATTGTACCCAAAGAAGAAGTACTAAAATGTCCAAAATTGCAGAACTATTTATCAGAACTAGTAAATTATACTGAATCTAATGCGAACTATGACAAAATAAGCGATAACATTAGACAAGTAATTGATTACATTAAGTGGCATAAATTAGCTGAAAATACCGACCAATCACCATACCATCTTAACATCATTCAAGCAGAAGATCAGATCAACAAAAATAAAAATGATGAACCGCCAAAAAGCATAGATAACAATAACTACCACTGGGAATCATGTAACAAATACTTAGACAATCTTAGAATAAACACCATTCATTCGGCATATG
>JAHIYS010000058.1 GCA_018814965.1 Gammaproteobacteria bacterium | reverse complement strand
TTTCAACTTCAGGTAATTCAGGCATATTTACAATTGATCGTTATTATAAGCGAATTAGACCCGCCATATGTAATGGCATCAATCAGAGCAATTCTTAACAAAGCGGTCTGAAAATGTATATGATTGCTAAGTTATTTTGGTTATCTGTAAAGCTAGAGGCAATTACTTAATCTTATCTTCTTTAAAGACAACATGGATACCATTTTTGCCAGTTGCAGGATTAAATGCTTTAGGGTCAAATTTTTTGGTATTCAGTTTTTCAGTATGCTGACGCTTGTTTTTGGTGGTGGTGTAGAATGTTTTTGTAGGTTGACCACTCTCAGTTTTACCGGTTGAAACTAATTTAATTTTTTCACGTATTTTAGAAGCCATAAATTTTACCCTTCGATGTCATCGCGATATTTGGAAAGATTCATTAAAACGTTCTCAATCCCAGCCTTATCAATGATTCTAATTCCTTTGGCTGAAACTCTTAGTTTAATAAAGCGTTTTTGTTCTTCAAGCCAAAAGCGTTTGCTGTGCAAATTAATATTGAACTTTCTTTTGGATTTATTGTTGGCGTGCGACACCTTATTACCAGATGCTGGTCGCTTACCTGTAATTTGACAAACTTGAGCCATATTCAAATCTCGATATTTTTATTGGAAACAAGTGTATATACCAGAAAGAGATTCATGACGCAATAGGGTTCTTTATTTTCATGCTTATTATTTTGGGCTAAGGAGAGTTAATTAATCCTTATGATTTTTTACCTCTTTGACTTATAGGGTTATTTTTACAGTGGTTGGTTTTATTATGGTTAATGGTAAGTCATTGCTTAAAGTGAGCATATTATGAGGTTGTTGCAATCTGAAAATCTTTAATTCTGGATCCCACGCTCTTTCCTGACCGACGACAAATGTCAAGATCTGTTACCGAGTTGAAAACCTCAGGTCTAAAGAAAAATAGCAAAAAACCTCAGCTTGTGGTCCCATAAAGGAAGATGGTCAATTGATGGCCTTCTTTTAATGCTTATATGCGATATTTTGTATGGATTTTATAAAATAATATGGCTAACTATGGGCAAGGTTTTCAAAAACCTACATCTTTAGCAAAAAGACTTATAATTTATGCTATAAAAATCAATGTGTTGCTAGTTTTTATTTATTAGTATAAATATTTGAATTGATCTCTATTTTAACTTAGAATGCTTAACCTTAACTCTTTGTCTTTAGCATCCAATTTGCTATGAGACTTACTTTTTTATAAACCATAAGGAGGATTATGCGACATTACGAAATTGTATTTCTGGTTCATCCCGACCAAAGCGAGCAAGTGCCTGCAATGATTGATCGTTATAAAACGATGGTCAAAAACGGCAATGGTACTATGCATCGTGTTGAGGACTGGGGTAGACGCCAACTGACTTACCCTATAAACAAAATTCATAAAGCTCATTATGTTCTTTTGAACTTCGAATGTGGTATCGAGACTCTCAAAGAGATAGAAAATAGTTTCCGTTTTAATGACGCTATTTTACGCAACCTAATTTTACAGCGAAAGTACGCTATAACTGAGCCATCAGCAATGTTGAAGCTAAGAGATGATCAGCGTAGAAGTGATAGCTCTGATTCGGGAGCAAGAGAAAATCGCTCATATAGCGCCAGCGCAGCAGCGCCAGCAGCAACAAAGGCAGAATAGAGATTAGAATTAAATTTTGGAGCAAGAATTATGACAGATGAAGTAAAAATGATCCCAAATAGAGATCCAGAGGTCGATTATAAAAATATTGAATTACTTAAAGCTAGTGTTTTAGAAAGCGGGCGTATTATCCCTGGTCGCATCACTAATGTTGCGCCATGGAAACAACGAAAAATAGCTAAAGCGATAAAACTAGCAAGATATTTGGCACTTTTGCCGTATACAGATCAACACTAAAAAATTCAGAGTGAGGTTAAAGATGGAAGTCATTCTTTTAGAAAAAATTAGAAATTTAGGTAGTATAGGTGCGAAGGTTTCTGTTAAAGCAGGACATGCGCGTAATTACCTGGTTCCTTATGGTAAAGCAGTCATGGCTACAGAGGCTAATTTAGAGAAATTTGCTAAGATGCGAGAGGAGCTTGAAAAAAATGCTGCTGCAGAGATAAAGGTTGCTGAAGAACTAGCTGCAAAACTTGAGCCAGTTATTATTACTATCCCGGTTAAATCCACTGAAGATGGTAAATTATTCGGTTCAGTAAGTGCGAGTACAATATCGCAAGCCCTTAAAGAGGCTGGATTTGATATTAAAAGGAACATAATTAGTCTTCCTCAGGGGGCAATACGTCAAGTTGGAGAAAATGAAGTGGCCTTGTTGTTGCATCCTGATGTTACAGCAAAAATAAAAGTTAATGTGGTTGCTGCTAAGGAATAGGGTTTTGTTACAGCCCCAGTTTTGACAGTTGATTATTTGATACCTATTGCCCATAACTTGCTATGGTTTAGAGGGTTATGGGATGATATTTATAAGAGTTGCATGGTGACTTTTTTAACACACAAATATGCCTCGCGATAAAAAGACAAAACCTAAGGATAGCAAAATAGAGGAGCTTAAAGTTCTTCCGCACTCAATTGAAGCTGAGCAATCGGTTTTGGGTGGTTTGATGCTTGATAACTCTTCTTGGGATAAGGCTGTAGAGGTAATTACAGCTAATGATTTTTATCGCCCCAATCATCGTCTGATTTTTCGTGTTATGGAAGACTTGGGTCGTCGTAACCAACCGTTTGATGTTTTAACTCTGACAGAATCATTAAAATCAATTAACGAATTAGAAAATGCTGGTGGTGATGTTTATCTTTTTGAGCTCGCAAAAAATACTCCAACTGTTGCTAACATATCTGCTTATGCAGAGATAGTTAGGGAGCGTTCTATTTTAAGGCAGTTAATTGAGGTTTCAGGGAATATTGCCGAAGATGCTTTTAATCCTGATGGTAGAGAAACCAAAGAGATTCTTGATAATGCTGAAAGTAAAATTTTTAAAATTGCAGAGCAGCGCTCACGTGGACAAGGCCCAATTGATATCAGTACTATTCTTGCTAAAACTACTGAGCGCATAGATGTTTTGTATCATTCAGATGAGAGTATTACAGGGTTGTCAACTGGTTTTACTGATCTTGATGAGATGACCTCAGGTTTGCAAGATGGGGATTTTGTGATTATTGCTGGTAGGCCTTCAATGGGTAAAACTACCTTGGCTATGAATATTGTAGAGCATGCCGCAATCAAGAG
>JAHIYS010000057.1 GCA_018814965.1 Gammaproteobacteria bacterium | reverse complement strand
TGGTCCTGCCGGATGTACTGCAGCTATTTATGCTGCGCGGGCAAATTTAAATTTTGCGATGATTGCCGGATTAGAGCAAGGGGGGCAGCTTACCAAGACCCCTAAGATAGCTAACTGGCCAGGGGAGCCAGAGGAGATCTCAGGTGCGCTATTAATGGAAAAAATGATTAATCAAGTAAGGAATTTTAGCTCTAATATTATATCTGATAGTGTTATAGAGGTTGATTTGTCTAAGAGGCCATTTTTTTTAAAATGCGAAAACGATGAATATACCTGTGATGCTTTAATTATTGCAACAGGAGCTTCACCTAAGTTTTTAGGGTTGTCTTCAGAACAAAAATATTTAGGAAGGGGTGTTTCAACTTGCGCAGTGTGTGACGGGTTTTTTTATAAGAACAAAGATGTTGTAATGGTTGGCGGTGGAAATACTACTGCTGAAGAGGCATTGTATCTAGCAACTCTTGCAGCCAATGTAACCGTAGTTCATCGCCGTGATTCTATGCGTGCAGAGGAATGGTTAGTAGATCAATTAAAAAGCACATCTAATATCAAATTTGAATTAAACCATATTGTTGAAGAGATATTAGGAGATGATCAAGGGGTAACTGGGATCAAGATTCAAGATGTTAATTCAAAAGAGAGCAAGACCATAAAGGCTGATGGAGTGTTTATAGGGATTGGTCATAAGCCAAATACAGGGCTTTTTTCTGGGCAACTAGAGAGGGATAATGGTTATATTAAAGCTGGGTATGGGCCCGCTACAGCAACTAGTGTGGGAGGGGTTTTTGTTGCTGGAGATGCAATTTCAGAAAGTTATCACCAAGCGATTATTGCTGCTGGGACCGGTTGTGTTGCAGCTTTAGATGCAAAAAGTTTTTTGGATTCTTTACAAAAATAAATTAGATGTTTTTTTGTGTTTTGGCGAATCTATATTATTTTGATCGTCATTTTAATGCCAAAATCTCCGGCCCAAGAGATAGTGTTTTTAGACTTTAGTGCCTCATTGTTTTATTAATAGTGTAAAATGCGGCATATGTCGAGTATTGGTCATATATAGGGCTTAGGTTAAAGGGAAATAATGGATAATCTCAATAGAAAATATGAATATTATTGGTGTTTGGTTTTATGTTTAGTGGGGTTTTTTAGCTTTTATTTTGCTCTTGGTGCCTATCCTCTTTTTGATAATAATGAAGGGTTGTATGCCAGTATTGCAAAATATATGTTGTTGTCCAAAGAGTTCATTATTCCGCATTTAAATGGCGTTCCTTATATTGAGAAACCCCCTTTGTTGTATTGGCTTCTATCGCTTAGTTTTTCTGGTTTTGGATTCAGTGCGTTTGCGGCGAGATTGGTTACAGTAACTAGTGCGGCTTTGGTTTTTGTGGTGATGATATTGTTTACAAAAAAAATCAAGCAACCCAAGATTGGAATAATGGGATCATTAATTTTTGCTTCCAGTGTCGGTGTTAGCATTATTGCCCGGATGGTTTATTTTGATATGTTATTTACATTTTTAATCAGCGGCGCTCTTTTTTGTTTGTTTTATTGGAATGACTCACAAAATAAAACCAGTTTAAGGGTCGCTTATCTATTTTTGGGCCTAGCAGTTTTAGCAAAAGGTTTGATTGCGCTGGTATTGATTTGTGGTAGTTTTGGTTTGTTTTTAATAATAGAGAAAAAGTTTCGTAGGTTTTATCAAATCCTAGATCCAGCTGGGATCGCTTTATTTTTGGCAATTGTTGTTCCATGGCATATTGCGGCGATTATGCGGCATAAAGGGTTTGCTTGGCAGTATTTTGTCGAAGAGCATTTTTTACGGTTTTTAGATCAAAGGGAGCCGCATGATTATTATCATGGGCCGATCTATTACTACCTTCCTCGAATTATGGTCTATTTGTTTCCGTGGTCATTTTTTATTCCGCTTGTTTTTTTACGAACCAAAGGTGCAAGTGAACTTGAGAGGAAGCTATTACGCTTTTCCTGGTGTTGGTTGCTTGTGCCTCTAATATTCTTTTCTCTTTCAAGCGCTAAGGCAAATTATTATATGATAGTAAGCGTTCCAGCTTTAGCTATAATGCTTGGGATAAAAATAAGCCATTTTGCTAAAAATAAAGCAAATCTTTTTAGTATTTGGGTCGCGGTGATTTTCTTCATAATTACTTTAGTGCTTAGTGTGGAATATTTTACTGTTGCTAGTGGGCTTAAGATTGATGCCAATACCAAGCGGGTTCTTATTGCAGCTATTTTTTATGGTTTATTGGCTGGTACAATAATTATGGTCAAAATAAGGAAACAAACCGTTATTATGGCTTTGCTAGCAGCTTTTATTATTCCGATCTCAGTTGTTATGATCTCTTATATAAAAGCAGCAAAAGATGATCTTTCATCAGCTTCTGCTGGCATTTATTTGTCTACTCAAGCAGAAAACAAGCCCCTTTATCTCTATCAGGACTTTGAGAATGTTTCGGCATTAGCTTTTTATGCCCCGGCTTGTTTTAAAATTATCGATAGTAAAAGTAATGATTTATATTATGGGGAGCATTTGCCAGAATTTAAGCAGCAGTTTGTAAACAAGGAGAAGTTTTTGCAGGAGACGATAAATAATAAAGTTTATATTGTGGTGCCAGTTAAAAAGTTGTCACAGTTTTATCAGGCTGTGTCGCCAGAAAAATTCTCTGTGGTAAAAAAGTTTAACAAATTAGAAATAGTACAGCTGAAGTAAAGAGATCGAATTGTTATTAGGGGGTTGTTGTAATCTAATGTTTTTTGCTGTCATTGAGAGCGAAACGGTTTTGTTTCGCGCGGCAATCAAGATGTTTTTAATCTTTTTCTACTTTTTAACTTCTCTTTGCTATTTTTTTAACCAATGCTCTGTTTTTAGATAAACTCTCCACTCTGGCGCTAGACAACATAAAATATAAAAGATTGCTTCGTCGCAAGCCTTGTTTGCTCCTTGCAATGACATACAAGAAATCAGTTAGAAACGCTGGCTCCAATCACCGACGCTGTTTTAAGGGTAACCCTTGTAAATGAACTGCCTTAAAGCATTGACTGAATATATTTGTTTTAAAATGTTGGCTTGCAACGGCCCCAGAATATCAAGATTTTAGTTGTGTTATCGGCAACCAGTGGTTTTATATGGTTGTTTTTTAGGGTGATGGTAAAGGCTAGGAAATTTTATTGCTTATCAATACAAATTCATCAACGCTTAATTGTTCCGGACGTGATATTGGATTAATGCCGATCTCTTCAAGCTGGGAAGCGCTGATCAGTTTTTTTAAGCTGTTTGCGATAGTTTTTCGACGTTGACCAAAAGCAAAGCGCACAATCTCGCTAAATTTTTCTTTATCTAAAGCGATTATTTTATGATTTTTGCGAGGAGTGAGCCTGATAAATGCTGAAGAAACTTTTGGTGGTGGGGAAAAAGCTCCTGATCCTATATGTAGTAATAGATTGGTTTCGCAATAATATTGCAACATAACGCCTAAGCGACCATAAGTTTTAGATCCAGGTGGGGCAGCAATCCTTTCTGCCACTTCTTTTTGGAGCATAAAATACATATCTTTGATCATGTTGATGTTTTTTAGCAGATAGAAAAGTAATGGTGTAGAGATGTTGTATGGCAAGTTGCCTACTAAACGCAGCGGCGGTGAAAGTTGAGAAAAATCAAATTTTAGTACATCTTTATTATAGATATGTAGTTTCGGTGAATAGGAGCAGTTTTTTTCTAGTGTGGGAATGATTCTTTGATCAAATTCTATTACATCTAGAGACTCTACTAGAGGCAAAAGTTTAGTAGTTAAAGCTCCTGCTCCTGGACCAATTTCAATTAAATTGTCGGATGGTTTTGGTGCAACTAGCTTTATTATTTGGTTAATAATATTCTGATCATGCAAAAAGTGCTGGCCAAGAGATTTCTTTTTAGGAGGCGGCGGTATCATTTTTTAAAGTGCAGCTCCCAAACTTTGTCCCATTTTTAGGATAGATCCTGCTTGCAAACTATCTTGCCATTTTATGGTTTGTTGGGGGAATAGCAGGATCACAGTTGATCCCAATTTAAAACTAGCCATTTCCTCGCCACGGGCGAAGTTTATATCTAGAGTGCTGTAGTCCCAATTTAAGAGAGTTTTTTTCCTGTCCGGGGTTATTATTCCTTCCCATTTTGTTTCGATACTCCCTACTATCATTGCTCCGACCAAAATCATCGCCATTGGTCCTAACGCGGTATCAAAGATGGTAACCACTCGTTCATTTTTAGCAAACAAGTCTGGAATATGCTCGGCAACTTTTGGATTAACCGAAAACAGGTTTCCTGGAACATAACGCATAGAGAGCAATCTTCCATCTATTGGCATATGAATACGGTGATAGTTATATGGAGCCAAATATAAAACCGCAAAATTTCCATTTTGAAATTGTGTCGCCTCCTTATCATCAGCAAGTAATTGCTCTAAAGTAAATCCATGCCCTTTAGCGTTAATCAATTGGTTGACAGCGGGTTTACCTATTTGCCACATTTTACCGTCTACTGGGGATATAATATCTTTAGGACCGCATGTTATTGGGCGGGATTGGGGTTTTAGGGCGCGGGTAAAAAAGTCATTGAAGGTGGGATAATTTAAATAATTAGGGTCCAGCGCCTCTGACATATCAATGGTATAATGTTTGCAATATTGATGAATAATAAAATTTTTAATTAAAGGGACCCGACAATTAGCTATTTTTGCTACTAGTCGTGATAGAATATGTTTAGGTATTAAATATTGTAAAAGGATATTTAAGGACATTTTATTTATTTTTTGTTATTAAAGTTAAGTTATTTTACACATATTGGGAATTTGATGAAAGTTTATCTTGTTGGGGGTGCGGTTCGCGATAAATTACTAGGCCTTCCTGTCAAAGAGCGGGATTGGGTGGTTGTTGGTGCCACACCGAAAGAGATGCTGCGACTTGGTTTTAAAAAAGTTGGTCGTGATTTTCCAGTATTTTTACATCCAAAGACTCACGAAGAGTATGCTTTAGCCCGCACTGAACGTAAAACTGGGAAAGGGTACATAGAATTTGCTTGTCATTTTGATCCTGAAGTTACTTTAGAGGATGATCTAATAAGGCGTGATCTTACGATAAATGCTATGGCTTTGGATCTTGATGGCAAGATTACCGATCCTTATGATGGGCGTAATGACTTGAAAAATAAGATATTACGCCATGTTTCTTCAGCTTTTGCTGAGGATCCTGTTCGAATTCTCCGTATTGCGAGATTTGCCTCCCGTTTCGGCGAGTTTAAAGTACATCCTAAAACCAATAAATTAATGCAAGAGATGCTTGCTAATGGTGAAGTGGATGCTTTAGTTTCCGAGAGAGTTTGGCAAGAATTAGAGCGCGCTCTTGGGGAGCCTTATCCAGAAAGATTTTTTATTGTACTTAAGAATTGCCAGGTCTTGCCAAAACTGTTCCCAGAAATAGCAGCACATCTAAGCGAAATTAGAAAAGCATTAAAGCAGGCGGTATGCCAGAGTCAAGAAAGTATGGTTCGTTTTGCCGCTATAGCTTTTAATTTAGATAAAAAAGAGTGTGATACCCTTTGTAAGAGATATAAATTGCCCAACGCTTATCGCGAGCTTTCTTTATTAGTGTTAAGACTTAAAAATGAAGGAGTTAAACTGTCACAAAAATCTGATGGTGTTGTAACCCTGCTTGAACACGCAGATGCTTATAGAAAGCCAGAGAGATTAAAGCAAGCGCTACTCGCAAGTTTAGTTAATGATAAAAGATTTAAAAAAGTTAGCCAGAGGGTATGGGATGCTTATAAAATCACGCAAAAAGTTAGATTAACCCCAAAAATAATTATGCAAGAAGACAAAAGCAACCTGCGAAAAATTCTTCATGATAAGAGAACAAAGCAGGTTGAAAAGAAGCTAAACAAAAAAACCCATAGCCATGTGTTAACATAGGCTATGGG
>JAHIYS010000056.1 GCA_018814965.1 Gammaproteobacteria bacterium | reverse complement strand
ATAAATAGTGGCTTATTACGTTAATTAACATTGCGCGCTCTTCCAATTGAGCACGCAATGGTTGACGCACCTACACCCGTAACAACTTACACCCGCAAAAAACTTCATCGAGAAAGAATCAATCCAGAATTAATCTTCCATACTCTTTAATCTTGCCATTCCAGATATTTTACGCTCAACATTTTCAGGCTGGCCATAAAACCCTATATTTGCCATGCCTGATAAATTAGCTTTTAAATTGTTTTTGGCATGAACCGTAATATTTGATGCCCCAGAAGAATGAATAGTTACATCGTCAGCGACAAGATTCTTGGCATTAATATAACTGGCGCCACTGGTCCTAATTTTCAATATATTCAACTTACCCGATAAATTACAGTTACTGGTACCACTTACTTCAAGAACTAACTCACCACCATGAATGTTCACATAATTCAGATTGGTGGCTCCGCTAGTAGTAATTTTTTTCAAAGGCTGATTAGTTACAATATTAATCTCAAACTTACCGTCATGACCTCTACCAACGCCATCTCCCACATTAATGATCAACCTATCTTCAGCAAGGCTAACATCAACATTAGCCACATACCCTTCATCAGTAGACACAGTTACTTTCGGCTTATCACCGGTTTTGATTGATAACTGTGCAAACCCATTAATCTCTAATTTAGAGAATTTATCAACCTCAAAACTTTTCGTTACAATTTTACCCACTGATCTTGAATGACTGGTAAAACTGATTACATTTTGAGGAACAACTTTAATCCGGACGATAAGCGCCAGTAAAATCGCACCTATTAAAAAACCAATAATTATAGTTAATAATATTTTGTTACTTTTTTTCATACGACTCCTCTAGCACAAGACCATCACGATACTCTTTATAAAAATCCTGAAGATCAGAAAACTTCATACTCAACAAGGTAAGATTTTTAAATACCTCAGGGAGATGTTCACGCAAAAACAATTCTTTTTTTAGCGCTGACGCCTTGGCATGACCATCTTGAGCTACAAAATATCCCAAACCCCGTTCCTTATAAATTATCCCCTGCTCTTCTAAATAATTATAAGTACGAACCACAGTATTGGGATTAACTTCAACCATAATAGCCAAATCACGAATCGAAGGAATTTTTGCCCCTGCTAAGAATATTTTACGCAATATCTGTTCGCATAAATAATCAGCAATTTGTAGATAGATAGCATGGGCCTGACGAAATTCCATCCTAAACCCCACTTTCGCATAAGCGTAAATAAGTGGTTAACCAAGCTCCTGGCACGATTACAATTGCTGAAATTAATCCTATAACACCACTATAAAAAGACAATACCTGCCAACCTTCTATAAGATGAATACCTAACAAGCTCATAAAAACTATAAATGCCACAAAAAAGAAAACCAAAACTAAAGCACACATATATAAAATTGTTTTGCTAAAGTTGCTGCTTTTAAAATAGATTGCACCAAGAAGAAATACTGAATGGAAAAACATATAAATAGAGAAATAACGTATTAAATCTTGGTGCAGTGGTCGAAAAATTACCGAAATATCGCCAATAATTAACCAAGTAAAGGCGGCGGTCAGAAATGAAACCAAGTAGAATACTGAGATTACACCCATGATATATCCCAGAGATGTTAATAACCAACGTCCTACCAGCTTTTCTACGTTTGAAGCTGGCAACAAAAGAAAAAATGAACTTCTTTCATGATGGTTTAAATCAGCAAAAGAATGGCTAGTGAACCATAAACCACCACCAAATAAAGCAAAAACAAATAGATCAGGATGAAAATTATCCACTTGAGATCCTATTGGACTAATACTAAATAAACTGTAAAAAAGCAACGCTACAAAAACCGTTATCGTAAGAGTAAAGATCTTAGGAGCATTCAAAACTAAGTCACTTTTAATAAATAAACCTAAACGACGCCAACTAAATTGTCCTAGATTTAATATACTCATTTTGCGCCCCCTTGAAAACCCTGATTAATCCTGTCTGCATCTGCTAATACCGCTTTAAATAACAATTCTAAATCCACCTGGGTCTCAGCTTTGTTTTTGTTGGGAGAAATTATACGGTAACCACCAAATACTTTTTCTTGATATAACGCCGCATTGGACATATCACTTGCACTCTCTACAAAAGACAATTGTTTCGCAATTTCTTCGGTACTTTGATGAAAAATTATTTTTCCTTGATCCAACATCACTACCGTATCAATTAGATTTTCTAGGTCATGTACTTGGTGGGTTGCAATGATAAAAGTTTTATCCTCAGTAAAATTAGCGATGGCTAATTTTCTGAATTGACTTTTACCCGGTATATCTAAACCATTTGTAGGCTCATCAAGCAATAAGATTTTACAGTTGGTTGCTAAAGCAAAAGCTAATAAGAATTTCTTTTTTTGACCATAGGATATTTCATGTAAATTGCTCTTGAGATCAACTTCTAGCTCCTGACAATTAGTCTTAAAGTTTTCGTGACTAAACTGGGGATAAAATGGCGCAAACAATTCTAAATATTTTTTAGCTGTTATTCCCGGCAACCAAAGCTCCTCGGTTAAATAAAAAATATCAGCTAAGGAAGCTGCAGTTCGTTGCTGTGGGTCCCTGCCTAGAACCTCAGATGTACCTTCCTGGGGAAATAACAGGCCAGAAATCAATTTGAGCATAGTTGATTTCCCAGCTCCATTTTTTCCAAGCAAACCGCAGATTTTGCCACCAGGGAGCTGCCAATCTAAATCGCTAAATAACCATGGTTTACCGTGGTATTGGAAACATATTTTATTGAGATTAAGCATCAAACTTTCCCCTTAAACTGATGTGGTGTACTAGCCATATAGTACACTATAAAAACTCATTGTCAAACAGACAATTTAAGAACATGTGGTCAGGTCCTGAAACATGAATTTTTATCAAAGAAATACGCGTATACAATTCACAATTTATGACCTGACCCTAATGGATCCCGGATTGCCGCGTCGCAATGACGGCAAAAAATATCGATCAATATATAACAATAACATTGTCTCAATAAAAAATGTGGGGATCCATCAGAACCTGACCCCCTTGGCACTAACAGGAGTTGACTTCAGCTAATCAAATAGTTAGGATGTATCGGTTAAATTGGCCAGATAGCTCAGTCGGTAGAGCAGAGGACTGAAAATCCTTGTGTCGATGGTTCGATTCCATTTCTGGCCACCAAACCCTCCTCTCTTTTGGTCTTAAAGCTTAATAAAACCTTAATGTTTTGATGCCTCCTTTTTGCTATAATCCAAAATTAATTTTTGGGGCAGGATCTCCTACGTTTTTA
Source organism: Gammaproteobacteria bacterium (assembly GCA_018814965.1). Lineage (GTDB taxonomy): Bacteria > Pseudomonadota > Gammaproteobacteria > UBA9339 > UBA9339 > UBA9339. The sequence goes on along the minus strand of JAHIYS010000056.1, from coordinate 3,235 downwards.
AACCAGCTTTTATTCTTGTTATCGATAATGATATTTTGGAGCCAAATATGAATATTATGTTGCTGTACAAAAACGAAAAACCAGAAAGCTTGCTTTATCAACACTATTAGTAACATTGCTTTTGGGCAGCTCCCCAAATCTGTTTGCCAAAGAACCTCATTCATTAATATCTTTTACAGATCCATACCTTGTGTATAGAGCAGCCGGACTTCTTGCTTTTGCGGGTAAGAAATTAGGCTCCCCAATATATTATGCGGTTTCCGATTGGATATCACCTAAACAATACTCTGACAACATAGTCACTGACTCGCTTTATGACAAGGGTTCTTTATTTGCCAACCAAATGCGCCAGATTATCGCCTTTCCTTTAACCGTTAACCAAACTGAAGTTAGTAGTCCCGCTGCCTCTAACAGAACACTGACTGATACTGCACCTAGCCATACCAGCACCGAGTCTACCGTCGCTCTTGAGGTGGATGATGGCACAGATGATAACGCTAGCTCTTCAGAAAATGAAATTTGGGCTAATCCAGAATATCAATATGATGCCGAGGATATAAACAATATTCTTATGCTACGGTTACAGCAATCAAATTTAGATATAAGAAATATTTTTGTTGCCGAAGCAATAGATCTTAATACAGAGTCACTTCAAGATCGATTAAATTCAATACGCACTTTGGCTTTAAACCATAGAAATATTTTGATTCCTATATTTTTAGCCACCGGCTCTTGGGCTGGAATTGTAGTGAATTTGAATGAGGCTGATAACCATACCGTAAACTCAATCTATTACCTTGATTCGACCGGAAACAGCATTCACGGTGCATGGGTCAACGGAATAAGGTCTGCGCTAAGATCAGTTTACGGTGAAAATGTTGATCTTAGAAATAGCCACACTCTGCTTAACGGAAACCTTAGCACAAACCTTTATACAAGCGGTCCACTCGTAATAGAAAATTTTATTCGACTTTTAACAGGAACCGGTGAAACACCAGGTCGTGTGCTATCTAATCAAGAAATAAGGAGAATCAGAAAGTTACACATCAATTTATTAGAAAGACATAGACCATATTTAGATTTTAGATCTAAACAACAAAATGGAGCCAATCCAAACAGTGATATAAATCTAGAAGAAAGTGACGTAGGAGTTTCGCGCATACAAGTTCCTCACAACTTTGATTTTATTGATCAGTTTCCAAATTGGGAAATGCTGCCAGATGAGCTTTGGCAAATGATTCTTGAAAATTTACCGAATGAAGATTTAAATAACGCTGGCGATGTAAATAGTGCATTTAAAAGAAATGCTAATGATGACCTTTTGTGGGCTAAGAAATCTGAAAAAGACTTTACGCCTGAAACCCTAGAAAAAGCCAAAAAAATCTATCTTGACATTATTGCTGATAAAAATGCTACCAAACTCAGCGATTTTAAATTCATTTATGGGGTATGTTGGTCGCTTCAGTATTACGGCGAAGATTTCACCAAGGATTTACTGCTTAAAAAAACTAATGCGTTAATCGAAATTAATGCTAATACCGACTTATCAAGACTTCAAAAATTTATTGCCGATATAACAGCACCAAACTCCAGAGTTAGAGCATTGGTCATTGATGGCACAAAAATTAATTTTGATCAAGCAAAGCAGATCTTTGATGCATTAAAGAACAAAAACTCTAATATCAAATTTTTAACTGTTCGTAATTATCAAATTGGCAATGATCTCATTCAACTTCTAGGCAGATCATTATCTAATGGGGACAGTAAAGTAGAAGAACTGAACTTAGTAAATATTAGTATGAGCCCGATTGGCGCACAAGCTATTGCTTCAGCGCTACTAGTTAGTAAGATTAAAAAACTGAACATTTCTGACAATAATATTGGTGAAGATGGTGCAAGATTAATTGCCAAAGTGGTGGAAGAAAGTAGTGTTAGCGAACTAAATATTTCTCATAACAATATCGGTGATAATGGAGTTGGTCAGATTGCTGCAGCTCTTCCAAAAAGCGGCATTGTTGTCTTAAATATATCCGGTAACAATATTGGCCCTGATGGAGTAAAAGTCATCGTCAATGCAATACAAAAAGAAAATTCAGTTTTTAGCGAACTAAACATCTCTGACAATGAGCTTGGCGCAGCAGGAGCAGAAGATATTGGCAATATACTACCAAAGATCACCAGCTTAAATATAGCCAGAACCAACATTGGCCCTGATGGAGCTAGGTTTATTGCTCAAGGACTACAAAACAGTAGTGTAACAAGAGAACTCGATATCTCAGGAAATCAGATTAATGCGGCAGGTGCAGGAGACATTTCCAATACGATGGCAAATCTCAACAGATTAAATATCGCTGATAACGCTATTGGTGACCAAGGTGCCGAGTTTATTTCTGTTTCACTACCAAATAGTAACATTAGGGCCTTAAAGATAGCGAAGAATAGTATTGAGAATGAGGGAGCAAATGCACTCACCATGGCAGTCAGAAAAAGTAAGGTTGCCGATCTAGATATTTCTAATAATCGGATTTCCGACGCGGCAAAGAAGGGGTTTTCTGAAACCATTTGGGACTTAAACTGTAGGCTTGTTAAGCTAAATATCGCTTCTAATCTATTATCTCCTAATGGGCTATTATACATTTTAGAAGGATTAAAAAATATTAATGGTAAAATAGCAATTTTAGATATTTCTGACAATACACTTACTGGAAAAATTAAAGACCTATTTGCCATATTAAAACATCCGCATTGTAAAGTCAGCGACATTACGATGAAAAATTGCGTTCCTAACTTTGAAGATTTTAGGCAACTTTTTGAGTTTTATAGCCATGGTTTTGTTACTGATCTTAAGGCACAAATAACCACTGATACTGATAATTATGGCAAAACGTTTGCAAAAATGATATCTCAAGCCTCTAGCGGTGAAATAACAGAGCTTAGGTTTTTATCATTTCCAAATAATTTGACGGGAGAACTGAACGTTACAAAAGAAAGCATAAAGCTGCTTATTGAGACTCTCAAAAGCAACACCTGCAATATTGATACAATAGAGTTATCTAATATAACATCCTCCGATGATACTTCACATGAGCTCAGCGAGCTCATAAAAGATCCCTCCTGCAAAATCACCCAAATAAGTTTAATTGGAGCTTATTTAAATACAGACGAACTTTACGAGACGGCATATTCTATAAATAATTCTCTAAATAGCCGACGTAAAATAACAATAGAAGGAATT
>JAHIYS010000055.1 GCA_018814965.1 Gammaproteobacteria bacterium | reverse complement strand
TTTATATCCTTGTTTTTTTAAAAGATCGGCCAAATAAATAACCAAAGGAGTTTTGCCCGCACCTCCTACTGTTATATTACCCACAATAATTACTGGAACTTGAAATTTAGAGGACGCAAAAGATTTATAGTAAGCTCTGCGCAAACTAATAAAAAAACGATAAATAAAAGAAAATGGCAGTAAAAAATAACTAATAATTCCTTTCTTATACCAAAATTTAGGCAGAACGAGTTTAATCAAAGCTAATCCTTTGGTTTAAATTGCATGTTGTATAACTTAGCATATTGTCCCTGTAATTTCAAAAGATTATCATGACTCCCAACCTCAACAACCCTTCCATGATCAAGCACAATAATCTTATCAGCATGTTCAATAGTAGATAATCTATGAGCGATAACCAAAGTAGTTCGCTTCTTCATTAAGTTTTCTAGTGCGGTTTGAATATGATACTCAGACTCTGAATCAAGAGCTGAGGTTGCCTCATCCAAAATCAAAATTGGAGCATCTTTTAATAAAGCTCGAGCAATAGCAATACGCTGACGCTGACCACCAGACAATAATAAACCATTCTCTCCGATCATGGTATTTAACCCATCAGGCAAATGTTTTATAAAGTCCATAATATGTGCAGCTTCTGCAGCCCTGGCAACCTTATCTTCTGTAGCATCTTTAAATAATCCATAAGCAATATTATTCGCAATGGTATCGTTAAATAAAGTAAGATGTTGCGAAACTATAGCAAACTGCTTTCTTAAAGCATTCAATTTATAGTCCTGGATATTAACATCATCAACTAAAATCTGGCCACTTATAACATCATAAAACCGTGGTAAAAGACCAACTAACGTCGACTTTCCCCCACCAGAAACACCGACTAAAGCAACTGTTTGTCCAGGCTCAGCCACAAAACTTACATTATGTAAAATTGTTTTTTTAGATCTAGGATATTGGAAACTAACTCCCTTATATTCAATCTTACCTTTGACACGCTCAATAACTTTAGTGCCAATATCACGCTCCAACTCCTCATCAAGCAAAGCAAAAATACTATGAGCACCAGCAATCCCTTTTTGAATATCTGTATTAATTTTAGTTAGTCGCTTTAAAGGGGTTAACATCTGTAGCACCGCAACAATAAAGGCGCTAAATCCTGCCCAACCCAATGTGACATATAATTGGGTATTTGTGAAAACAAAAATAATAACAGCTATAGGGATCGCTGTGATTATTTGAGTCAAAAAGGTTCCTAAAGTGCTGGCAACCACCACCTTCATTTCTCGCTGCCGATTTTGATGTGTTACTGCAAAAAATTTTTCTTTTTCATAGGTTTCACCACCAAACACACGCACTACTTTATAATTTTCAATTCCCTCTTCAGCAACCCGCGTTAAATCCCCCATAGATCCTTGGACGTTAGTGCTCAAACGACGTAGCCGCTTAGAAACAAAACGTATTACCATAGTAACGATTGGCGCAGTGACTATAAACATTAAAGTTAACTGCCAACTAAGACTAATCATTACAACAGTATAAGCTAGAAGGGCCATCCCCTCTTGCAAAACCGTTAATAAAGCATCAGTTGAAGCCCTTGCCACTTGCTCTGTATTATAAATTAAAGTAGATAAAAGTTTTCCTGAGGTTTCTTTATCATAATAACTAGCAGGCAAATGCATTAAATGAGCAAAAAACCGCTGACGAAAATCCCTAACAATATTACGACCAACGCTAGTTATATAATAGGTAGAAAGAAAATATGATATGCTTCGTAAAATCAAGATGCCGACAATAACCATAGGCAACCAAAGAAGCCACCATGGTCTGCTCTCTAATGTGGAACTACTGTCCAATAATGGCTTAATAAACCAGACCATGACCGCATCAGTTCCAGTAGCTAAAATAGTACCCACAATACCGAATACAAAACAAGCCCAATATGGAGCAGCTGATTTCAAAAGCCTTCGATATACATTCCAACCCGAATAAGGATTAGATTTTAATTTATTTTTCTGGGTCATAGATTACACATATATTTAATAAAGTTTACTGCCACTTGTTTTATATATCTCAATTATCGATCATGCCAAAACCGCTTCGCTTCTTCCCGATAGAAATTAGCGCCTAGTATATCTGATTTATCCGTAAATTTAAAAGTAATTGCACCAGTTTGCGATGCATTAAGCAATATAGCATTACTTTTCATATATCTGGTTATAACTTTTTTGTGTGGAAAACGAAACCTATTTCTATATCCCACGGGAAAAATAACATATTGCGGCTTTACAGCCGCAATCAAACCATCAGTCGACGATGTTGCACTACCGTGGTGAGGGGCAACTAAAATGGTGCTATTTAAACCCAGCTCATAATTTTTAATTAATGATCCTTCTGCAGCGCGCTCAATATCACCTGGTAATAAAATAGAGTTTTTGCCACTACTTATTTTTAACACGCATGAAGCATTATTGCCGCTAAATGATGCGTCTTTGGCTGGAGAAAGCATTTGAAAATCAACCCCGTCCCACTGCCAGTGTTGTCCCGCAAAACATGAATTGGCTTTATACGCTATAAAATTTTCGGGGACACTTGTAATAACCATATCAACTGAGTGTGCCTTCAAAATTGATATAGCGCCCCCACTATGATCACTATCCCCATGGCTTACAACCATAGCATTAATTGTTTTAACCCCCGTCTTGCGCAAATAAGGGACAATGATGCTTGCTCCAGCATCATATTCGAAGAATTTTGGACCCGTATCGTAGAGCAAGACATGATTTTTAGTTTGCACTACCGCCGCTAAACCTTGCCCCACATCAAGCAAAGTAAACCACACCTCGTTATTTTCTTTAGGAGATGGTGGCTCATAAAAAAATAATGGCAGCAAATACAATAAACCTAAATATCTAGCTGGAAATCCTCGGGGTGCAAGTAATATTATAACCCCAACACTAGTAGCAACTAATACCCAGCTATTATAAATTGGATGATACCAGCTACAATTAAAAAAATTAGCTAAAAAAGTTAGCCACCACCATATAATTCCTAAAAGTTTAGCCCCACACCATAAAATCCAACCACCGATACTCCCTGGAATTAATAAAAGACAAAGCGCACCCAATAAACTCATTGGTATAATAATTAGACAAACACCTGGCATCGCAATTAAATTAGCCAGAAACGTTACCAAAGAAAGCTGCTGAAAAAATAATAGAGTTAAAGGCAATAAAGCGAGGGTTACAGTAAATTGCATCCTCCAAAATTTGCGCAAACGCGACCTGTTTTGCTTTATTCTACCACTACCAACATAAATAATAGCAGCAACTGCACAAAAGGATAACCAAAACCCTATAGTTAAAACAGCCAATGGATTAATTACTAACACCAAAAACAAAGACCATAACCACGCATTCCATGACTTGCTATAACGCCTAAATAAAACCACCAGACTAAACATCAACAGCATCACCAAAGCTCGCTGAGTAGGAATAGAAAGCCCTGATACTGCGCTATATAAAAGCCCTATAAATAATCCAATAATTATCCCCGCTTCACGTGCAGGCAATAGTAAAGTCAATCGACTAGAAAACCGCCATAAAAACTGAGCAAAAACAAAAACAATGCTAGCCACCAACCCAACATGTAAGCCTGAAATAGCCACTAAATAGCTAGTCCCAGTATCCCGCATCACTTGCCACTGCGATTGTGTAATCCGATCTTCAAAGCCTGTGACAAACGCTATAATAAGAGGAGCAAGAGGATCAGAAATTAAAGCTTGATCCATTTTCTGGATCAAGAACTGTCGTAACCGAGAAAGTGGATAATTATATACAGATGATGATAAAACTTGATTAGCGTCAGAATTTACTACATAACCAGTAGCTCGAATATGATGCATTAACAGATGTTTTTCTACATCAAAGCCACCTGGATTTAACATTCCATGTGGCCGCTTGAGACGAACAAGTAATTGCCATTTATCACCAGCATTTATTTTTGGGGAATCTCCATACCAACTAAGCTTTAGCTTGGTATGCTTTTCTTCACCGGCAATAGTCTTGGTTTTGAAATTAAAACTAACCCAACGTGATTTACTGATAGGAGGAGCTGCAATATATCCAGTAATCAGCAAATTTTTACTCTCTAACTCTCGCGGCAAACTCCAAGCAGTAACCCAATGGGTATAAATAAGCGCCCAATAAAATCCACAAACAAAAATCAAAGCATAAAAAATATACCTCTTTAGGTTTTGTGGCATTAAAAACCACGAAAAACCCAATGGAATAGACAACAACAACCAAAATAAACTAGGTAGTTTATAAAAAAATGATAGGGTATAAACACCCAAAAAAAATGTGAGGATCCAATAAGGCATTAGCTGTGATTATACGTATTAAAAAACAAGAATATCACCGTGAAAATTTAAAAATCAGTAATACCATATCCACAGCTACGGCGGTAAATATTCATAAAGTTTTGTATCAGGCCCTACTACAACCGGATCTCCTGGGAATTTTGCGGTCATTTTTAACCAATTCAATGAATATTTATAAAGCTAGCCCGACAGGTTGTGCCTTACCGCCAACCAAATCAACCCCTTCCTCTGTATCTAATTTATTAACAGTCTCTAGCTTCCTCTTAATTCCAAGATATATTGAAGAAATACCCGTTGTTACTCTATTAAAAGTAACCTTCGCCAATATAATATCTGCTATTTTACAAACTCGCTCAAATATTCCATGTTTATTCAATACAGGCTTAGCCTCTTTAATGATATCTTCCAACTCCTCTTTAACTCTCTCTTCGTTCTTGGAATTCTCCTCATTTAAGCTTTGTAAATTGTCTGCAACTAATCTTATGCTTGCAGCATCAGAAGGCTGATCATCTTGCAATATATCAGCTAATTTATAAAGATCCTGAGTTTCTTCATCAATCCATTGATACTGGTTTTTAGGATCATAATGATGACTAATTATCTCTTTAATTCGCTCCCGGAGCTTTTCTTTTGCATCTATTTCAACTGGAAGATTTAGGTCGCTTTCTATAAATGACGATTGATTATGCATATCAGCTGATTCTTCGTCATCCATAATTAAATCATAATGACTGGCATGATAGTAGGGGCAAAGAGTTAGAGTAGATTTTTGATCAATAATAATCTCAGGTATAATACCTGAGGGATTTATTTTTTTATCAACATCAGCATAAAAAACAACATTGAAACCAAATTCCTCAGCTATAGGACGAAATGCTTCATTAGATAGCATATCTCCCTCTTCAGACTCCACCCCCATTGCATATATGAAAGCCCTTAAAGGCTGGCCTAAAACTAACTGCCTATCAGAAGGCAAAGTAATGATATTCAAAAAAACATCACGCAACTGCTCTACGGATAAAGATGTCTCATAGTAGTCATTAATAAGAGCCGCTAAATTTTCTTCGGCTTTTTTTGAAAGTTGGTTTGATAAAAAAGCCTCGATTAAAAATATCGATGTACAAGACAAAGCACAATTATTGCCCCATGTTGTAATTTCAGCTACTAAGTTTTTGGATATCGCATTTTCATCATATTTCATTATAATCATCCCTCATTTAATTTAACTCAATTTTTATTTAATTAATACCCCCCTCTTACTTGCCAAAGGAGCAATCTGAAAATGCGCCCAATTAACGTTATAATAACCAACAACAGCGATCATTTTTGCACCGTAATATACCAAAGGAATGCGATCTCTTAACCATGGTGGAATACCCCACTCCTGCATAAGATTCTTAAGATCATGAGTGCCGGCACGGTTTTGTATCTTTAATTTCTCTCCACCCTGACGAAAACTTATTCTAATTTTCTTAAGATCAAAATCAGTCCCCTCTATAACTTTCAACTTTAAAACTCCCAAATTACTGGGCAACTTCAGACTCTTTCCTGAAAAAGATAAAACTATTTTAGGATCGTGTGGAATCAAAGGAGAGCTGGCATATAAATTATTACGAAAACGACGAACTTCTACCCCATGCCATCTAACAACCGGCATAGCATCATATCGAGAATTTACAACCGTACGCATAACTTCATTTAACTTAACTTCACTTGGCATAGACAAATGCAATCTATGCAACCAATAACGCAAAATGGTTTTTTGCCTAATAAAAGTAAATTTTTTTAAGCAGTCAATATTTATAATATATTTATCATCATCACTAAAAACATCCAACAAATCTTTTTCTGCCAATATATCTAATAATTCATTGGCTTCAGCACAATGTCTTGATGTTCTATTTAAAGCACCAACAACACCCTGCCATTTTTCCTTTATTACTGGTAATAATTGATGACGGATAAAATTACGATCAAATTTTGGATCAAGATTACTCTCATCTTCAATCCATTTTAATTTATATTTCTTGGCATATGACAATATTTCATTGTGGGAACTCTCTAGCAGTGGGCGTGCTAAGCAACCAGAAGCAAATTTGGTTTTTCCTGGCATTGCAGCCAACCCTTTGAGACCAGCCCCACGAAACAACTGCAGAAGCAAGGTTTCTGCCTGATCTTGGGCATGATGAGCTGTTAAAACACATCCATTTTTAGGGAGAATTTTGGCAAAAATTTCATAGCGTAAATCACGTAGCACCTCTTCTAGGCTATCCCCATTAGCTACAACTTCTGCTGGAATATCCCTACCTATGTATTCAATATCTAGTTTTTTACAAACACGTTGACAATGCTTAGCCCATTTTTTAGACTTAGGGCTTAAATTATGATCAACATGAATGGCAGCCAACTTTATTTTGCTCTTTTTTTGACCTTGACAAAGATTTGATAATAAATGTAAAAGCACGTGTGAATCTAGCCCACCGCTATAGGCAACAAATATTTTTTTATGAGCGGTAAAAAGATCTAGAACTTTATTGCGGGCTGTTTCAAGAACTGCTGTTTTCACACTATCTACCAAAATTCATTAATTTTTCATAACGATTATTCATTAATTTTTCTATGGGCAACTTACTCAATTGATTTAAATTATCAACCAAGGCCTGCTTAAGATTTTTCGCCATAATAGTGTATTCACGATGGGCGCCGCCTAAAGGCTCAGTAATAATCTGATCTATCAGCTTTAACTTAAAAAGTTTATCTGCAGTTAAATGCAAAGCTTCTGCTGCTTCAGATATTTTGTCTTGGCTCCGCCATAAAATGGAGGCACATCCCTCAGGTGAAATTGTCGCGTAAATGCTATATTGCAACATCAATACCTTATCACCAACTCCCAATGCTAGTGCTCCTCCAGAACCACCCTCTCCAATCACTGTACAAATAATAGGGGTCCTTAATTTTGACATAACAAATAAATTACGTGATATCGCTTCGCTTTGGTTGCGTTCTTCTGCACCAATGCCAGGATAAGCTCCTGGAGTATCTATGAGAGTAATAACCGGTAGCTGAAATTTTTCAGCCATCTCCATCAACCGCAAAGCCTTGCGATAGTCTTCTGGACTAGGCATAGCAAAATTACGCTCAATATTTTCTTTGGTAGTGCGGCCCTTTTGCTGACCTATAATCATGACTGGACGATCATTAAGCCTGGCTGGACCACCTACAATAGCGCTCCCCTTACCAAAATGCCTATCACCAAAAAACTCTTCAAAATCGGTAAAAATATGCTCAATATAATCTAGGGTATGTGGGCGTTGAGGATGTCTAGCTAATTTCACCACTTGGACTGCCGTTAGTGACGAAAAAATCATCTTTGTTAGTTCACGGCTTTTGGCCTCTAATCGAGCTATTTCTTGACTGATATTGATTTTACTATCGGTGCTAACATAACGCAGCTCCTCAATTTTATCTATCAATTCAGCGATTGGTTGTTCAAAGTCCAAAAAATCGAGATTCATTTATACACCCTATATAATAACCTTTGGTAAATATGGACACATTATAACAAATTAAAATCATAAATAAAAATTGTAACTATCTCTATTATAAGATATATTTTTAGACACTGAATATGTACTTACTAATATCTAAAATTATCTTTGCTGCCAGTATATTTTTACTAACCGTAATTACTGGATTTATCCCACTGAAAATAGCCAAACATAATACAAGGCTTTTTGGATTATGTGATTCTTTTTCTAGCGGTATCTTCTTAAGTGCCGCCTTATTACACCTGCTTCCAGAGGCCGTGGCAAAATTTAACACCATTTATAGCCACGAGTACCCCTTGGCCTACTTAGTGTGTCTTGTCACCTACATTATATTATTGATCATGGAACGTGGAGCTTCTATATACAATAGCCTCCACCCCGCCAACAATAAGGTTGTAATGCCAATTTTCTTAGCCTCATTATTTATAGTCCATTCTGTAGTTGAAGGTGCTGCAATTGGAGCTAACACTACTTTTCTTGAAGCAGCGACCATATTTTTTGCAGTATTTGCCCATAAAAGCTCAGAAAGCTTTACTCTAACAGTCAACCTCCACCGTTTTGGTGTATCAACAAAGAGTATCCGAAAAACCATCCTTCTTTTCCTTAATGACCCCTTTGGGGATTTTTATTGCATCTTATATGATAGAAGCTTCAGCTAGCCGCTCTGGGGAGCTGCTATCAGGAATGCTAAATGCCGTGACAGCTGGTACATTTTTATATCTAGGCACAGAACATTTAACGGAACATTTGACCAAAGATAAGAAATCTTTTGAAAAAATCGCTGAAGGAATCTCCCTTATCTTTGGAATAACCCTAATGGCTTTAGTAGCAATTTGGGTCTAATAGTACAATAAACACCATTAATGCAAGAGGTTCTCTCCATGGGAAGCAAAGCAGAAGCTATAAAACTATTTAATGCTGGAAATCCTAAAACTGTAGGCTCCGATCTAGCTGCATATCTAAAAAAAACCCCTTTAGAAGGACAATATTATGACTCTGAAGATGGCGGCATAGGTGAATTTCTATTTGACGCCAGGCCATTTATCAACACCAATAAACTAGTAGATTTTTTATTAGGCACTAGAGGCAAACCAAAAAAATCTGAAATTGTAGATCCCCAATTTGAATTAGAAGAAAAACTTCGTCAAAAATTCTTATCACAATTTAATTTTGCAGGAAAAGATATATTAACAGCGTTACGAACAGTTATAGCAACTATGCCTACAGGTGGTGAAGGCCAAAAAGTAAGCAGGTGGTGCTACAGTTTTGCTAAAGCATATTGTCTTCAACACCAAGAATTTAACCCAGAACAAGTTGAAACCTTAGCCCTGTCAATAATCATGCTGGACACCGTCTTCACTAAACCAAATGCTGGATTTAAAATAACAGAAGAGATATTTTCCAGCAGTGATATGGCTTCTAGCTGCGGGTCCTCAAAAGAGGCCTTAAAAAAATTATATAAAGATATTCATGAATTCCCATTAGAAAGTACTTTTATCCAACTAGAGTTTTCCAAAGAATTAGAAGAACAAGAATACACTCATAACTTACAAGAAAAAGGATTGATTGGGATCGATGAAGATTTTGTAAAAAAGAGATTTGAAGAAAGTTTGATTTACCCACAATCTGAAGATTTTAAAAATTTATTATCACAAAAGGAAATAATAACAGATGGGAAATTTAATAAGGATTTAGACAATTTAAATGCTATTGCAGTTAAGTTACAAGAAAAAGGGATTGACTTATCTCCTCAAGACCCTAATTATAAAAAATTCCAAGAAATGATATTTTTATATGAGGGACTGGCTATTCTAGGTGACCTCCAAAAAAACCCTGACAAAAGCTTCCCTATCAAGGCTGGGGATGATTGGCCAATAACTCAACAATTATTACAAAAATTACATCTGGCAGAACTATGGCTTAAATTAGAAAAGCTAAGCCAGCTAGCTACAGATTCTTTTAAAGATTTAAAAACCTCAACCTTCCTCTTAGAAGAGTTACGAAATAGATATCCTGAAAGCTCGTTGCTTAAAATAGCAAAAACAGATTTCGATTTAATAGCCATCGACCAAGGACGGTATGGTATTGATGCTAAAAGCAGAAAGGAACAAACGGAAGTTTCTTATGGCATTACAACCATTAAAAAAATAACCGCCTTAAACCCAACAGACCCCTGTTTCAACTCAGCACTTTTAATATCAATACATTTTGGCATCGAAAATATTCATGGCCAATATAACAACATGTTATCGTCTGTTCTGGATGGCAATCTAGCACACGCATCGGTCATTATAAATCCTCTAATGGAAACCTTTAAAAGCATTCCTGACTTTATTGGTAAAGCAGGAAACAAACTAAATAAAGCTGGCGTCAATCCAGACCTTTCACTGTTACAAGACTTCGCTAAGCATTTCGCAGATGAGATCGACAACTCCTCTGATTATCTTAAAACATCTGGAATAAATTTTATAGAGAACTCTGATACAATCAAAACCTCACTAAGCTCTTGTTTAGTAGAAAGTGGCTCTAGATTTTCATTCTTTGTAGATAAAACAGGAAAGATCAATTACAAAACTGATGAGGGTTTAACTCTAAAAGAGGAATTACACCTAAGAACAGATTTAGTAAAGAAAGAATTGTTGGATTTTAACAATAGTATGGGAAAACATTTAGACTTAAATCCAGCAGTTGTGGCAAAATATACAGTGTTGAAACTTATCCAGCTACTTCTTTCGCCTCCATGTCTAATATATGTAACATTATCAAAGAAAACCACGTTAAAATCCTATCTTAAGGCACTACTTGATTTTTTACCGTATAAAAAAACAGATACCTCTAGCATAGAAAAACTATTTGATGAAGTTGGTGATTCGAAACTAATAGATCAAGTAAACTCGGCCTTAGAAAATGAATCCAAAAATCCAAAAATAGCAGAAATAGTTGATCCATTAATCACTAGATGCAAAGAACTGCTTACTAACTTCACAAAAGCTCCGGGAGTAATTATAGAACCGGCAAAAGAAATGGATTTAGAGAAGTCATCATCCCCCCATCCATAACAAAGCTGCCAAAATTTGAACAAAATTGTCATTGCTGTAAAGGTCACATAATTCGTTGACAAGATATGGTAGTGAATAAAAAAGTTAAGATTTAGTTTAGATATTTTGTTTTTGCTGTCATTGCGAGCCGAAGGCGAAGCAATCTCAATGAATTATGCAGAATTACCTTCGGTTAAATAAGAAATCATATTGTTTTAGGGGATTAAATTAATTACTGGATTGCCACGTCGCAAGCTTTGCTTGCTCCTCGCAATGACGGCAAAAAACTCGGATTTAATTTGTCGCCGAGCTTCTCGCTATGACAGCAAAAAACTCGGATTTAATTTGTCGCCGAGCTTCTCGCTATGACAGCAAAAAACTCAGATTTAATTTGTCGCCAAGCTTCTCGCTATGACTGCAAAAAACTTCGGATTGCAGCAACATCAGAATGTGAAATTCTCAGATTGCAACAGCCATTAAAGGCTGCAGCTATCGAGACATTAATCTAGGCAACGGCTTTTGCTGGCCCGACAAAAAACTGATTTTAGCAAACTAATTTTTAATCCCCTTCAAGCCCATGGATCGGTTTAATGGAGTTCCATCTTCTGCAGCTGGGACATTGCCAATATAAATTTTTACAAGCAAACCCACAATGAATACAACGATACACTGGTTTATTCTTTAAAAGCTTATCAATAAAATCTTGAAGTAGCAGTAATTGATCTTTCATCCCAGCATCAATGTGATTAACATATAACCCCAACATGCGTTTTAATCCCCGCAAAGATGGTGAACGCGGCATCTTCTTAGCTAAATAGTCAAGAGCAACCAAATCGCCCTGTTTATCAAATAAATAATCTGTCATTGCTAATACATAGTAGATACGGGGACTTTCATTAATACGTTTGTTTAAATATGCAACTAATTCCTCTTCTTTATCTATCTTCTTGTAACTTTTAGCCAAGAGGTCTATAACTTCTGATACATATTCTGCGTCCTGCTCATATACTACACGGGAAGCCTTAATTGCCTTCTCATATTCACCCATCGCAAAAAAAATCTGGCCTAAAATGATACTTGCACGAGCACAGTTTTTGTCATGTCGCAGCGCATCTTTAAGGTATGTTTGGGCCTGCTCATATCTATTACCCAGGCGCGCCTGATCCGCCAATTCGCAATAATAATGTGCAATTGCGCTATTCATGCTGATATTACTCAGACTTTCTAATTTCTTTGCAGTAGATATTGCTTGCTGCCAATCTTTTTGCTGCTGATAAATACTAATTAAACTGCTTAAGCTAGTTGGAACATCACCACCAAACTCTATCAACTCTAAAAACAAACGTTCTGCACGATCTAAAACCCCTGCACGCAAATAATCTTGTGCCAACTCAAGTAATGCCTGCATCCGCTGTTTTTGACTTAACTGAGGTCTAGCAATCAAATTTTGATGAATACGGATCGCTCTATCCATCTCCCCTCGGCGACGAAACAGATTGCCCAAAGCCAGATGGGTTTCTACAGTATCTGTATTAACCTCTAACATTTTAATAAAAACATCGACTGCTTTATCTGGTTGATCATTAATAATATGATTCAAACCAAGAAAATAATCGGATGATATAAAAGCGCTATTAGGCTCAGTTTCTTTAGATTTCCCGTGACGCCAACCAGCAAACCAACTAGAAACAGCAGCTATGGGAAGAAGCAGTAGGAGTAATTGCAACATGATATTCTAATTAAAATTTATTGATCTCTATTCCCCTTTTATTGGTATAGAGCGCAGATTTTCAACCTCTTTTTCAAAAACCTTTAAACGAGCTTTTACACGCACATTGTCTCTTTTTACTTTTATCCAAGGCAAAATCGCAACCAACAAACCTAAAACAATTCCACTACCAAAAGTAAATACTAGCAATAAAGAAAGCGCTATATCCTTCATACCCAGATAATAATTAAATGTAACGACAGTTGAATTTAAGGAGGCGAAGGTTAAACCAATCAACATGATAACCAATAAAACTAAATATGAAATTACGCGCATATTAACTCCTTTGTAAATATACAGGCCAACATCTCGCAATACCAGCAGCTCTAGATTATATGCCCGACAAAATGCCAGGCATATAACCACAACCTTTTATTCGCTTTCTTGCTGCATTTCTTTTTTAAGCAAATCTCCTAATTGCGTATTAATAGGGGCGCCACTACTACCAAGTTCAGGCTGCATCTCTTTAATTGATAAATTTATAACATGACTCTTTTTATCAACCCCAAGAACTTTAGCTTCTATACTATCACCCACTTTTAACAACTCAGAGGCATCTTTAACTTTTTCGCGACTGACATCAGCAGCTTTAACTTTACCGATAATCTCATTTCCTAGATCAACGGTAGCCGCTTTTGGACCAACCTCAGTAACCACACCCTCTACTACGGTACCCTTAGGATGCTGTTCTAAATAATCGGTATAGACATCATGCTCCAATTGCTTAATACCCAAAGAGATTCTTTCACGATCCGCGTCAATAGCTAAAATAACAGTTTCAATCTCTTGGCCTTTCTTATAATCACGGATAATATTTTCCCCTGGATCATTCCAAGAAATATCTGAAAGATGAATCAAACCATCAATGTCACCCTCTAAACCAATGAAGATTCCAAAATCAGTGATCGACTTAATTACGCCATTAATTTTTTCACCCTTCTTATGCAAATTAGCATATTCTTTCCAAGGATTTGACTTACACTGTTTCATGCCAAGTGAAATACGACGACGATCTTCGTCAATCTCTAACACCATTACCTCTACTTCTTCACCAGGAGTTACAACTTTTGCATGATGGACATTTTTGTTAGTCCAATTAATCTCTGACATATGCACCAACCCTTCAATACCTGGCTCAATCTCAACGAAACAGCCATAGTCTGTAATATTGGTTATACGACCAAATATCCTGGTACCAACTGGATAACGACGACCGATATCACGCCATGGATCATCTACTAACTGTTTTAGACCAAGAGAAACACGATTTTTATCTCGATCATATTTTAAGATTTTAACTTTAACTTCATCACCTAACTTTAACAATTCACTAGGATGACGAATACGTTTCCAAGATATATCTGTTATGTGTAATAAACCATCAATGCCGCCAAGATCTATAAATGCACCATAATCAGTAAGGTTTTTAACCACACCAGTTAGCTCTGCACCCTCTTCTAAGCTATTTAATAATGCTGTACGTTCCGGAGTATTTTCAGCCATCAATGCAGCACGACGGGAAACAACGATATTATTTTGGTTTTTATCAACTTTAATAATTTTGAACTCTAATTCTTTACCTTCGATGTAAGAGGTATCGCGTACTGGTTTAATATCAACTAATGATCCAGGCAAGAAAGAACGAATTTTGTTAATTTCGACAGTGAAACCACCACGTACTCTTTCTGTTACAACACCTTTTACCGTCTCACCATCTTCAAAAGCTTTTTCAAGTGTTTGCCATGATTCAATACGCTTAGCTTTATCGCGCGAAAACAATGTCTTACCTGTGCCATTTTCGAAAGCTTCTAAAACAACATCAACAACATCACCGATAGCAACTTCTAATTCGTTATTTTGATCACGGAACTCACTAATAGGTATATAGGCCTCAGATTTCGCACCATAAGCATACACCACAACAAAATCAGGAGTAACATCTACTACCTCTGCCTCTCTAATCGTACCAGTTTGGAAATCTATATTTTCTATACTTTCAGCAAATAATTCCGCAAAATTCTCTGTCATAACGCTCTCATTTAAATCACTATGTCCCAAGCAACATAGGAAAAATTTTAAAGTTGCATGCTTTTTACATGCGCCAAAATCTGCTGCAACACTTCACTGATACTTAACTTGGTAGTATCAACTATTATTGCATCAGCATCCGGTTTCAGTGGTGAGACAATTCGATCACGATCACGCTTATCACGCATTGCCAAATCCGCAAAAACTGTGCCTAAAGTAGCATTTAAACCTTGATCTTGCAACTGCAACAAACGCCTCCTTGCTCTTTCCTCAACACTAGCTGTTAAGAAAATTTTAAGCTTAGCAAATGGAAATACTACCGTACCCATATCTCGGCCATCAGCAACCAAACCTGGAGATCTACAAAAAGAGCGTTGATATGTCGCAAGAACTTCGCGAACCTCAATAAATGCCGCTATTTTGGAGGCTATGTTACCGCACTCTTCATGACGAATATCTTGAGTTACATCTTCACCATCAAGAACAACCCTAGGAGCCAAACCATAATTATTAGTAAACTTGATATCTAAATTTTTTGCTGCGTTGATTAAAAAGGTGATTTCATCTTGGGGGATCTTTTTTCTGATTACTACTAATGCAAGCACACGATAAATTGCCCCGCTATCCAAAAAATGCCAGCCCAATTCTTTTGCAAGAAGCCTACTGACCTCTCCTTTGCCGGCACCACTGGGGCCATCTATAGTTATTACTGGAATATCTTTTATCATTAAATTATAAATCAATAAGTTGCTACTCTCCTTCTTCCTCTTCGTCGTCGCCTTCCTCCTCAACTTGTTGTACTCCAACAAGCCTCTCTTCTACATCAATATTAATTAATCGTACCCCTTGGGTATTCCTACCGATTACTGAAACCTCATCAGCTCTGGTACGCACCAGAGTACCATTATTACTAATCAACATAATCTCATCGCCAGGGTTTACTAGCACAGCACCGACCGCCTTACCATTGCGCTCACTTACCTGAATTGCAATCACCCCTTGCGCACCACGATTAACACAAGGAAAATCACTAACAGCTGTACGCTTACCATACCCATTTTCAGTTGCAATAAGTATCGCAGCTTCAGGTTTAACAATAATAAGGGAAATTATTTTTTGATCTTCTTTAATACGCATCCCACGTACCCCATGTGCAGTACGCCCCATGGCTCTGACCTGTTCTTCAGCAAATCTGACCGATTTACCTGCATCGCTAAACAACATTACCTCTTGTTTGCCATCGGTTAACTCAGCCCCAATTAAGTTATCACCAGAAGATAAATCTAAAGCAATAATTCCATTGGAACGTGGATTAGAAAATTGCTCTAATGCCACTTTTTTAACTGTACCTAAGGCTGTCGCCATAAAGATATAACTATTTGGTAAGTACTCACGAATTGGCAGAATGGTGTTTATGCGCTCACCCTCTTCCAATGGCAGAAGATTAACCAAAGGCTTGCCGCGAGAGGTTCTGCTACCTTGAGGCAACAAATAAACTTTAAGCCAATAAACCTTCCCCCGATTAGAAAAACACAGCATCGTATCATGACTATTAGCAATAAATAACCGCTCAATAAAGTCCTCTTCTTTAACTTTAGCGGCGGTCTTACCCTTGCCACCACGTTTTTGTGCTTGATAATCAGCCACTGCTTGAACTTTTGCATACCCATCATGTGAAAGAGTCACTACTACCTCTTCAGCCACAACTAAATCTTCACGAGTTAAATCCTCTGCTGTTTCTATAATCTCGGTACGTCGTTCGTCACCAAATAACTTCTTTATTTCTAAAAGTTCTTTACGGATAATATCTAACAATAAATTAGAATCAGACAAAATATCAAGTAATGATTTAATTTTATCAAGCAACTCTTTGTATTCAATTAATATTTTATCTTGCTCTAACCCTGTTAATCTATGTAATCTCAAGTCTAAAATAGCCTGGACCTGGGTCTGGGATAACCTATAATTTCCCTCAGACATACCAAACTGCTTATCAAGTTCATCTGGTCGCGAAACTTCTGAACCAGCCTGATCAAGCATTGATTTAACTGCACCAGGATTCCAAATTCGGGATAGTAATTCTTGTTTTGCAATAGCAGGATTTTTAGATTTCTTGATTAAAGCAATCATCTCATCGATATTTGCAAGAGCTACTCCCAACCCCTCTAAGATATGGGCTCGATCACGAGCTTGTTTTAGGTCAAAAATACAACGTCGGGTAACAACTTCGCGCCTATGGTTTAAAAAAGCAACCAATAGCTGCTTCAAATTTAAAGTTTTAGGCTGACCGCCATCTAACGCAACTATATTAACGCCAAAGGTAACCTGCATCTGGGTATTAATGAACAAATTATTTAATGTAACTTCTCCAATCTCACCACGACGTAGCTCAATAACCACCCGCATCCCATCCTTATCCGATTCATCACGGACAGCGGTAATCCCCTCTATTTTTTTCTCTTTTACTAATTCAGCAACGCGTATTAATAAATTAGCTTTATTAACCTGATATGGCAGCTCAGTAATAATAATCGATTGTTTATCAGTAGATTCATCGGTTTCTATATGAACTCTGGAGCGCACACGGATTTTACCCCGTCCCGTACGATAGGCATCTTCAATTCCAGCTCTACCATTAATAATACCAGCGGTAGGAAAATCAGGTCCTGGAATAATTCTAATAAGATCAATTAACTCAATATCTGGACTATCAATAACTGCGATACAAGCGTCAATAACCTCGTTTAAGTTGTGAGGAGGGATGTTGGTTGCCATACCAACAGCAATTCCAGATGAACCATTTACTAAAAGATTAGGCAAAGAAGCTGGCAATACCTGGGGTGCGAATTCGGTGTCATCATAATTGGGCGCAAAATCAACTGTTTCTTTATCCAAATCAGTTAACAAGAAATGGGCTATTTTTGATAACCTGATTTCTGTATAACGCATTGCAGCTGGCGAATCACCATCAATGGAACCAAAGTTTCCCTGGCCATCTACTAGTGGATAACGCAGAGAAAATGACTGTGCCATACGCACAATAGTGTCATAAACAGCCGAATCACCATGAGGATGATATTTACCAATTACATCACCAACAATACGTGCCGATTTTTTATACGGTTTATTATAATCGTTACCAAGCTCCCGCATCGCATATAAAACCCTACGATGCACTGGTTTTAAACCATCACGCACGTCAGGCAATGCCCTACTCACAATAACGCTCATCGCGTAATCGAGGTAAGATTGTTTCAACTCATCTTCAATATTTATTAAAGTTATCTCTTTTGCGTATTCTGTCATATCTGTTATATAGAAATTACCTATAAATCAAAGTATTATATAAATCACAATAATTTAGCATTCTATCACAAAATACAAAAATAAAAATAACATTTTGTAAATTTAACTCAATCCTAGACCTTTTTAGCCCCTTGCCTAGTAGATAGAGCTTAAGACCTGATATTACTTACTTGGAGCAAGCTTTTTCATTTCAGTAATAACTTGATCAGTTATCTCAAATTTGGGGTTATTATAAGCTGTGCTGGTCTTAGTAATAACTAAATCAATTTTTTGATCTTTAGAGATCTTAGTTACAACCTGTTCAACTTGCTTTAATATAGGGCGTAACTCTTGATTTTGTGATGAAGTCAGATCACGTTGTAAAGCAAGCTTTGCTTCTTGCAACTTTTTGCCCTCATCAATTATTTTTTGCTGCTCTTTCTTTAACTCTTCTCCTTTTAATATGGTATTGTTTTGCTTATATTTATCAAGATCAGAACGAAAGGTATTTTGTAAACCAACCAACTCCTTACCTTTAGGATCAAATTTCGTTTTAAGATCAGCTTGCATCGTTTTAATCTGTGGCAAACTTGCAAGCATCTTATTCACATCTAATACAACCGTTTTCATCTGGGCAAAACCAAGGGAAGAAAAACCTAACATTAGTATTGCACCCACAAACAAAGTTACCTTCTTCATATTACAATCCTCCATAAAAACATTATTAACAATCACTAAAGCACCACAACATCATATAAACCACCCATAACCAACTTTTATTTCTATTTACATCTTATTGTTACACCTTTCCTTCCGCCATTTTCTTCGGTTAAAACTTTAGTTGCCAACGCTCCTGCCCCTTGATGCAACAAAGATTCAGAACCCTTAAAGCCCTGTATTTTCCCAGCTCTATTTACTGAAACCGAATCAAACTTCTGTCCTGCACCGATATTAATGCGCTCTGGTTTGCATGGCCCTATTACATTATCGCAGCGGTTATTAACCGTAACATATCCTTGAAACACAGAGATATCTTGATTATTTAATACCCCGCCTTTTGTAACTAATTTAGTTGATATACCGGTCCCACGAAAGGCTATTGTTGTAAGCGGGCTATTTAATTGATAATTTTTTGTGTCACCTTGCCCGCTAATATTGATCAACATTCCTTTAGCAATATTTCCTACATATTTATTATTACGTGGCGATCCCTTATTAAAGGAAAACTCGCTAACATAAAACTCGCTTGCTGCCTGAACTGTAATTACTGAATTGTCCTTCAATATAAGTTGGGTCTTACTATTTTCTTGAGTCACAATTTTATCATGTAAATAAATTGTAGAGCGCCTTTGCAACGATCGTTTCTGATTAGCCTGATCTATTGCTACAACTTTACCTTGAACAAAAACAACCGAACCTATGGGTGATTGAACAGCAGCAAAAACAAAACAGCTGTATAAGTTTATAGCTAAACCAAAAAATATTAATATAAACTTAGATCTCATTATAAATTCCTCGATAAATTATTAAGATTCTGCCACTTCACACTCTAATGGCTCTAATAACAGCATATAATCCAAACCACCAGTTCCAAGATTCAAGAAATCATAACCAAAACCATAATTATAATTACTCAACAAACTATCCAAAATCGATTGCACTAAATCATCATCAACCATAGCATCTTGTGCAAGTCCAAAAAGATCTATGTTATAAAAATAATGTGTTCCTGGAGATATGGTATTAAGCAATCCTATATCCTCAACCGCTTTAATTGAATCTTTTGCGCCAATAAATCCAGTTATATTTGCATAATTCACGCCTAGATAAAGAGTGCCTACATCAACAACACCTACTGCTCTATCAGTCTTAATTATCGCTTCGCCGGTGCCATGAACAAAACTATCTTTATCGCCCATCCCTACGTACAGCAACTTATTAAAACTTGTAGTACCAGTACCAGCATCTTGGATAAAAGCTGTAACATAAAGACCTGCATTCTGGTAACATTGTTAGCATTAACTATATACATCGCTCCTATCGAGTCGGCATACATCCCGACATTATTATCAAATAATATATTACCACCAGCGTCTAAAACTAGATTATAAGGTCCAGTTATGGTTGAATTAAAAGTAATATCCTTGCCAGCATTTAAACGAAGATTCCGATTTAAACTTACCGCATCACCATAGGTTTGAGATTCAATAGTATTAATCTCTGGCGTTTGAAGATAAGTCATTCCACCAGCATCAGTTGTTAAATTCAGCAAAGGATAATTCCCGCCAATTTTTCCACCAAATATAGTAGAACCCGGTGCATTAACAGTTAGGCTACGAGGAGAAATCAGATCAGTGCTATCTATTGTACTCGTAAAACCTATAGCGCTCCCTGTAAGTACAGTATCCGCCCCTAAATACACAGGCGCTTTATAGTATTGCAAACCTGTTGTTTGTATAGCTCCACCATATATATAAATCGCTTTAGAAGTATCAATAATTAAACTGGCTAAAGCATTGTTAGCTCCAAGTGTATCGTTAAATATCACATTTCCTTTGGCATCAATACCAAGAGCAAAGCCACCATTAATTGTACCAGCAAAGATTATATCTCCAGCATCCCCAGTAGTCGTTAATGAAGTAGCAGCCCCTAAATTTACAGGTGCATTATATTGTTGAGAACCAATCGTTCTTATGCCTGATCCATTTAAATTAATTGATCCATCTGCATCAACTGTTAAATAAGCAAGCGCATTCACACCGCCAACTACTCCCCTAAATATTGCATCGCCAGCAGCATCAACACCTAAACCAAAACCACCATTGATTGTACTATCAAACGATATGTCGTTTCCGGTTAAAACTGTATTTGCTAATAAGATAAGAGCATTACCATAGGTTTGATCACCAGTAGTGGTGATGCTAGGGGCGCTAATATATGTCGTACCACCAGATGTAACATCAAGATAAGCAAGAGGAGTTGTACCACCAATTACACCTCCAAAGGTTGTATTTCCTGCTGCATCAATCCCTAAGCCAAAGCCACCATTGATGGTAGTAACAAACGATATGTCATCTCCAGTTAAAACTGTATTTGCTAATATGTTAAGAGCATTACCGTAGGTTTGATCACCGGTAGTGGTGATAACGGAGCCGCTAATATTTGTCACACCACCAGCAGCAACTTCAAGGCTTGTAGTATTAGTTATATCCCCGGCTAAGGTTTTATCACCCGAACCAAGCAACTTTAATTGCCCAACATTATCCACCGCCTTTAATTTAGTTTCACCGGTACCAGAATCTAATCGAACCTCTTGTCCACCACCTGTAAGATTAGAAACAAACTCAATTAGATTATTTACCGCATTAAATATTACCGGAGTTATGCCACCAAGAATCACATTACCTTTATAACGTTGGGTACCGGTAGTACTTATACTGCTGCCATTAATATATGTCGTACCACCAGCAGCTACATCAAGGCTTGTGGTATCACTTATATCCCCAGCTAAAGTTTTATTTCCTGTGCCTTGTAAACTCAAATCACCTAGATCACTTACATCATGTAATACTACCCCGCCGGTACCACCAATTAAATTAACATCTTGTCCACTACCACTTAAACTATCAACAAAACTGATCAAACTATCTGTGGTAGCAAACGTAACTGGACCTGTCCCACCTAAAACCACATCACCAGCATAATCTTGGGTTCCTGTGGTAGTAATAGCATTTGTATTAATATTAGTAACGACACCAGATGTAACATCAAGATAAGCAAGAGGAGTTGTACCACCAATTACACCTCCAAAGGTTGTATTTCCTGCTGCATCAATCCCCAAACCAAAACCACCATTGATGGTAGTAACAAACGATATGTCATCTCCAGTTAAAACTGTATTTGCTAATATGTTAAGAGCATTACCGTAGGTTTGATCACCGGTAGTGGTGATAACAGAACCACTAATATTTGTCACACCACCAGCAGCAACTTCAAGGCTTGTAGTA
>JAHIYS010000054.1 GCA_018814965.1 Gammaproteobacteria bacterium | reverse complement strand
TAGCCCACACCTGTATAAATTGCTTCATATTAATCTCAATAATCCTTTCCGGTTTTCCAGCCGTACGTTGAGAATAGTATTTATTTCTTATGGACGTTGCCTATTCAAAACAAAAATCCCGATAACCTCCTTGTCCAGGTCGTCGGGTAAAATCCGTTTTACGGATATGCTAAATTGTGTATTCAATTTTAACTCTCGGTAGGGAAACTTGTCAATTAAAATTACTTATTACTTTTCTCTAGCGACATAAAAGAATACAACATCATCAGCTATTTTAGGCCCCTGCGCAATTTTAACAGCTTCTTTTATAGTGTTTATCGTCTTTGCCAATTGCTCCCTCTTGCTGTCCTTCCATGGCTCGCCAGCCATATTTGTTTTGTGTTGATACACCACTAGCACATCCTTTGGATCCATGGCTTCCCATATCTTTTTCACCTCATCCTCCAAAACATGCTTAAGGCAAGATTTAGTTTTCTGTGGTTCAAGACCGGTGTCCGGATCCAGAAAGATAATCTTTCTCTTACCTTTATATCCTATAATTTTCTTTAACAATGCCTTCAAGTATACTCCGCGATTATCAAAAAGTTCATCAAAAAGGTGTATTTCACATTTAAAATTCATATTATAGATATTATATAAATTGCGAAAGTGCGAAAGGATGTCTTTTGGTATATCCCTCTCTTTTCCATTCATTCTTACTTCTGAATACTTGCTTTCTCTAAAAAATGCCACCTGCAATAATATGTCAGAATTAAATTCAGCGGCAATATGATATAAAACTGCCCATTTTAATAAATCACGCTTGTCACCATACCATTCAGGCCTCATACAGTCACCTTTAAGAAAATAACCTTGAATTATTACTCTGGTCTTCTTGTCTTACTTAAATTCTCCCCTTCTAAGCCCACTAGCAATTCCCTCAAGACATCTTGGGCATATTCGTATCTACCAGATTCATTTGGATCATCCTTTGCCACCCCTAAATATTTTTTAAAAATGGGTATTGCTTCTTCGTCTTTTCTATCCCTACAGTACGAATAGGCCAGCCAATAGTATGCCGGCGCATAAGTTGGATTAGCTTCAATTGTCTTCTTTAAGTAACCAACTCCCTCTTCAGTATCTAGATATAACAATGCCAAATTATACCAAGACCAATAAAGTTTGGGATTTAACTCCAGTGCTTTTTTGTAATACATCTCAGCCTTATCCCAGTTCTCATACTTAAAATGGACGGCACCAATTGCTTGATAGTTTTCTGCATCATCTTTTCCAGTCCTCTGCTTTAAATCACTGAATAATTGGGCATCTATTTTGTCCCAATTAATATTTTTTTTAACATCTTGAGCGTCTGCTTTAGAAACTGTCAAAATTAATATTAGAGTTAGTAATATCTTTTTTATTTGTATTTGGGGCATGGCTCGCTTTTGTTAGGGGTCAAACTGCCTTCGAGCCCTTCTCTATAAATGTAAAGGCTTCTGACCAACATATTTTCACTACAATAAATAATCTTACAACTTCTATACCTAGCCAACCTCTTATATGAAGCCCAATTTAGAGGAAATGGTAATCCTAGAGAGTCTATGTTATTCTCTTTTATAGCCTTCTTGATCTTGTATTTGCTAAGCCTACCAAGCTCTTCTTTTCTAACAACCCGCACCTTTAAATTCAAGCAATTAGGGCAAAAATACAATCCCATACACACCTCTTCTTTCTTTCATTTTAATTAATTTCAATTATCTATGTCAATAGAAGTTTATCGTCGATATCTGGAAATACAAAACAGTTAAAGCGCATAGGTCCGCTTTGTCAAGGGAGAATTTATGAACTAAAATTAATGGAGACTAGATGGTGGGGTAAACATTAAAAATTGCTGCAAGTGAGCGGTTAAAGTTTCATATACCCCTGGGGTCAAATTCTCTGGCCTCACCTACCCCTCCCATCTCTTAACAATTAGAATTAATGGAAACTATGTGGTGGGGGTAAGTTAAAATTTGAAGTACTTACCTCTATTGTTAATTAAACATTTTTATGCCTTAACGGGGCTTATTTCCCCACTCATATTATCAAAACGAAAAACTCCAGCGCCATCTCTGAGCTGGATGGTCAGAAACCTGCCATCAAACGATAATTGGTCACACCAGTCATACTTAGATTCTGGATAATAGATAACTGCATGTTTATCGGTTACCTTATCGTATCGATACACTGGACCTTTATGAAATGAAATAAAACAATATTGTCGGCTGTCAATGCTTGTAATTTCAGTATTATAAGCAGGAATTGGACCAATATGCTCAACAATCTGTATTCTTCCGCTTTTGATGCTTCTGTTATTAATAGCCCATTCTGCTAACTCTATGCCCGGTTGGTATCCAATGTTTTTGAATCCCTGCAATGCCTGTTCATAGTGACCATTATTAAAATACGAATCCGCAATAACAAAATCTCTTTCTTCTTGCCCCCGGAGATAAAAACCTCGCACCTTCCTGTGCAAAAAATAAGAGAAACGAGAGATTTTTAAAATAGTTTTTTGAGCTTTTTTAAATCCAACTGGCTTTTGGGCTTTTAGGGGGGTGCAAAAAATAAAACACCGGGCTGTTTTAGGCCCAGCAAAGGAGACTTAACTATGTATTGTACAGATACTTATAGCACAAATAATGGGATATTTCAAGAGTTTTTAGCGATGGTAGGTAAAATGGTGCACAGCAAGCTAGTAAGACAGGTTGAATATCTGAAGGTTGAGAATGAAATATTGCGTAAGCGTATCGGCAAATGTATACGCCCTACAGCTATCGAAAAACGCAAACTTTTAAAATTTGGCGCTCCCCTTGGGAAAGATATCAGGAATATAATTTCTATAGTAACATATGAAACATTTCTTCTCTGGGTTAGAAGATATAAACGGAAAAAGGATTCTGAAAAGACTAAAAAACGCGGTAGGCCTAGGACCCCAGTAGAGATTCGGCTCTTAGTAGTAAAAATGGCCAAAGAGAATACATGGGGCTATGTCAGGATTTTAGGCGAGCTAAAAAAGTTGAATATTAACCGCTTATCAAAAAGCGGTGTAAAGAATATTTTGAAAAAGGACAATCTCGATCCGGCGCCCCAAAGGTCAAAAGACACCTGGGATAGTTTTATCAAAAGGCATGTTCAGACTCTCTGGGCGTGTGATTTTTTCACCAAACAAGTGCTTACTATGGCAGGCCCAAGAATGCTTTTTGTACTCTTTTTTATTAATGTCAGAACCCGAAAAGTCTACGTTGCCGGCGCCACTCGATATCCTAACCAAGAATGGGTAAATAAACATACCCAGAATATACTTCCTCTTTTGGGTGATAACAGAAGTGGCAAAAAGTTGTTAATACGTGATAGGGACAAAAAGTTCTCAGGAGAGTTTGACGAATTGTTTAAAAGCAATGGATTTACGGTACAAAAGACTCCTTTCATGTCTCCAAATATGAATGCTTACGCTGAGAGCTGGATAGGCACGATTAAAAAAGAATGCCTAAATCATTTTGTTGTTTTCGGCGAGCGACATTTAAGATATTTAATAGGCGAATACGTGGCGCATTACAACACAACTAGGCCTCACTCTTCTATGGGCAACAGGCCATTAGAATCGAGGCTGAATAAAGATAATGGAGAAATTAAATGCCAGTCAAAACTAGGAGGAATAATTAAGAATTACTACCGGGGATAGAACAACAAAGCAAGAAACTAGAGGAGATTTGGAAGGCGGAACTTTATCTTGGTAGCTAACAGATTACGTTTTAACAGCATCTGAAGCTATCAAACTAATCTAGGGCAGGGAAATTCGGCTTATTGCTTTAGAAAACGCCTATTTTCTTATTATCTCGGGAACGCGTATAATTTTTGTACCGGCCGCCATTTTTCCTTTAGAATTTAACAGGAAACCAACTTCTATTTTTTCGATCCAGATTAAATAACGTTGTCACCACAAGAAAAATTGTAAAAATTTTTCATTTCTTGCATAAATTCTATACTTTTGCAAAGAAAAGTCCGGGCTCCGAGTATTTTATTGTCTCGTTTAAATGCCTTTACGATATTAATCTCATAGTAAATCTTAATTATCCTTGTTGAGTAATTCTTTAATTTTGTTCTTGATTTTAGGATCTAAGCCTTTGTAGGGAGAAGCCAAATTGAATTTCTGCAATTTCTTAGCATAGGTTGTATGTTTAACCTTTTCTTTAACTTTTATTACCTTTTTGGGAGCTTCCTTCCAAAACTTTAATTTCTCTTTAAAAGGTTGCTCTGCTGGAACAACTTTCGATACTTCCTCTTCAACTTCTTTCTCTCCCTCCAGCTGATCCGCATTAACAGTTAAAACGTTATTAGGATCGACCTCAAAAGTAACTTCTATTTTGGGAACACCGGCTTTTTCATTGTCCAAAGGCCCTAGCTCCAAATCCATAATCTTTCTATTTAATATTGCTTTCTCATTCTCGCCTTCGTAAACAGAAACATTAATGTACTTTTGATTATCTGCAGTCGTAGTAAATACATCTTTCTTCATTGTGGGAATAGTGCTATTTTTGGGGATAATCACTTGAAACTTATCATCCTTTAACCCCATCCCTATGGATTTCCCGGTACAATCCAGAATCAAAAGATCCTTAATCCTTCCTTGAATTACTGCTGAACATAAAGATGCACCCAAGGCAACTAATTCTTTTTCACGGCTAATAAACCTTAATCCTTTATATTTAGAGGTTATTTTATTCCTCACGCATGCGATCTTACTTGCTCCACCAGTGAAAACAAATTTATTAAAATCGAATTTTCCGGTTTTACAAACTTTATCTGTTTGCTGCAAAATACTATCTATCAAATCACCACATATTGCTTCAAACACAGCGCTGCCAAGTTCTACATCAACATGTTGAGCTTTGCCTAGAATATTTCTTATATACGGGATGTAAATCCTAGTTGTGCTTTGTGAAGACAGCTCGATCTTAGCCTTCTCAGCGGATTCTTTTAACCGCAGCTTAGCAATATGGTGCCATTCCCACTGCTGATCTTCTATTGGATCAAAACCTTGTGTTCTTTTTGTTTCATCAACAACGTATTTGATTATTCTATTATCGAAATCATCACCACCTAAGAATTCGATACCTTCGGTTGTCTTAACATCAATAACACCTTGCGCATATTCGATAATAGATAAATCAAGCGTCCCTGCCCCAAGATCAAAAATCATCTCTTTTTCTTCGTATTTTTCGTGTGATAGAAAATTAAATGCAACGGCAGCGGCCGTAGCTTCATTCATCATACGTAACACTTTAAAACCGGCCATCTCGGCTGCTTCCAGCGTTGCGTATCTTTGGATTACCCCGAAGTTACAAGGGATACATATGACAGCTTCATCAACTTTTGTTTTCAAGAATTCTTCTGCCTGTTTCTTTAGTTTTGATAAAACGAGTGCGGAAATTACCTGCGGATAAAATCTTCTGTTATTCAAAACAAATCCCTGGCATTCGTGCATCAATCGTTTAACCGAACCGGTGGTAAAATTTTGCGACTCAAAACGCTCTGCATGATTAGCAGCCTCTCTCCCTACACAATAGCTTCCGTTTTGAAGTAGAATAACTTTGGATGGCATAGAGGTTTCACCAAAAGCATTAGGAATAAGCCTAGGCTTTTCTCCATCAAAATATGCAATAGTAGAATATGCTGTTCCTAAATCAATCCCTATTGGTATCGTCATTTTATTTAAAAATTCTCCTGTTCACCAACAAACTCACTTTACTAATGAGGATTACGCTTTGGATGCGGTTTTTTTACTGGAAGCCTATTAGAAACCACCCATGCTGGATCATTTGTTTCGGCATAGTCATAAGAACCCAACACCCCATTTATCTCGTTCGGAGAAAGATCATAAACAAACTGTCCAGTCCCTTCATTAAAATTCCAATATGCCACCAGGCCTTCTTCAAGTCCTGTCAATTCAACATAACGAATCCTTTTTAAAACATCTTCTGACAAAGCAGTATCCCATATACGGATTTCATCAATCAAACCCACGAATGGATTGTTATACCAAAGATGTCGCCCGATAGCAACATAACTATAGCCGATAACTGTTGGCCCTCGGTCATGTGTCAATTCTTTAACTATTTTGCCGTCAAGATAGAGTTTCATCTGAGATGAATCAATAGTTAATGCCACATGATGCCACTTATTTAGTTTTACAGGATTGTCATCAATTATAAATTCTCCAAATCCTCCATTCTGAAAATCAGCATAAGCCTCTAGACATCCATATTCATTTATATAAAAAATATAGGGGTCATGGCCTGCAGCATAATTGCCATTCCAGATAATCGTACTTCTGCCTTCATAAATATATGTTCCTGTTGGAAGGCTTGTGGGATATATTACTGCTTCTACTGTAATTGCATCTGTATCAAATCGTGAATCTGGTCCAACCATAACAAACTTAAAATCACCTACTTCTCCAAAGTTTAGTGCATAATTGTCAATAACCGGGGCAGCAGTTATGTTCCAGCAAATTAAAACCAAGATCCCTAACATCAATCCAAGTGTAAAGGCTATTTTCTTCATCACATTCCTCCTTTCTTTATTCTAAAATTAAAAACCCCACAACCTCCTTACTGTTTAAAAAAAAGCAACCCCTTTAAGAGTTGCTCTACAAATTTAATCCTGCTTTCCTCATTACTCGCTCCCGCGTACTATGAGTCTAAGCATTGCTAATCACATCATTGAGATTAACATATAAATCATACCCCCTTGATAGAAGCTAGTCAATAAAATGGTTAGCCTTTTAAGGCTAATATCTATGCCGGCATATTTGTGCGAAGCTTTGTTTCTTATAATATTCTTTTAAATATTTTTTAGTGCAAAATGTATTGCCCCAAATTGCTGCGCAGATCATTTATTCTCTATAATTTTCTTGTGCTGCGTCCAAAACTTGTCCAAATCATTTATTTCCTTTATTTCTTTACCATCGCTATCCATCAGCACTGTAGTCCACTTTATGGGTTCTGCCCCTGAAGATTTCCTCATTCCCGCTACCAGATATCCATAATATTCATCTTCAGGATGGCCCCCAATCACATCAAGCTGGTGGGCATTGGTTAATCTATCGATATCGCTTCCATCTGAATTAGCTCGGTATAGAATCGCATCTACGGCACAATTCTGACAAAGAAAATAAATGTATTTGCCATCAGGAGAAAAGGTCAGACTGCCAAAAGAACCAAGATAATATTGCATATCCTGGCCTAGTACATAGTTATTCTTTATTATGCATTTATTCCCACTTCCATCTATATTCATCGACCAAATCTCGTCAAAATCCGCTGGAAACCAAGGATCATTTTCTGTAAATGGACACTCCTTGGTATGTTTTATATACATTATCTGTTTGGCATCTGGTGATATTTGGGGTTGATAATTGCAGTCTTCATAAGTCAGCTGTCGCTCTTTCCCATCAGCCAGTTTAATAAAAATATTACCCTCTTTTTCATACACAACTTGTCCGTATAAACTCGGTGAAAAAATAACTAAAAACACTATAGCCCACACCTAG
>JAHIYS010000053.1 GCA_018814965.1 Gammaproteobacteria bacterium | reverse complement strand
GGAAAAGAAACAAATCCTCCTTTGGAAAAAAGCAGATCTGGTTTTAATTTAAAACATAGAAAGAGGGCTTGTGTTATGCCATAAATAATTTTCAAGGGATCAGTAAAGTTTTGCCAGCTAAAATAGCGTCTAAGCTTTCCGGTAGATATCGGATAATAGGGGATGCCAAGTTTAGTAATAAGCTCTTTTTCAATCCCCGTTTGTGAGCCGATATAGCTTATTTCCCATTTTTCTTCAAGAAGCTTCTCAATTAAGGCGATATTGGGGGTGACATGGCCAGCTGAGCCACCGCCAGTGAGAATGATTTTTTTAGATTTCGATCCCATTTTAATAATATTTTGTTATTGTTTACGTTATTAGTTCCAAAGCATAGTGGTTAAATAAGGCTTTTTAGTGCCATTTTCCATTGTTACATGAAACGATTAAGAACGTTTTGCCAGCCTATTTGATGTGTTGTAGGATGCCATCTAGCTCGTCGAGTGTATTATACTTTATTATTATTTTTCCTTTGCCTTTTTTGGTATGAAGGATACTAACTGATGTTGCAAGTTTATCTGAAAGATTCTTTTGTAATTGTTTGGTGTTTGGATCAAAAGTTTTTTGGGATGTTTTGCGAGCTTTCTGCAGTTGTTTTACCAGCATTTCTGAAGCGCGTACCGATAAACTTTTGGTGATAATAATTTTAGCGGCGATTAGTTGTTTTTCTAAATCCAAGGCAAGCAGTGCGCGCGCATGACCCATTTCAAGTAAACTTTCTTGCATCATGTTTTTAATCTCATCAGGCAATCCCAGAAGGCGCAGTAAATTAGTTACTGCAGTTCGAGATTTGCCAATGGCTAACGCCGCATTCTCGTGGGTTACGTCAAACTCAGAGATGAGTCTTTGTAGACTTAAAGCTGTATCAAGTGCATTTAGGTCTTCTCTTTGAATGTTTTCTATTAGTGATAAAGCAATGACTTGATTATCAGGTATTTCTTTCATTACTACAGGAACGTCATGAAGATTGGCTAATTGTGCGGCTCGCCAGCGACGCTCGCCAGCAATTATTTCATAATTATTACCGGTAATTGGACGAACAATTAATGGCTGGATAATCCCTTGGGCACGAATTGAGTCCGCAAGTTCGGTTAACGACTCTTTATTCATGTCGCGCCTTGGTTGATATTTGCCAGGTTTTAATAGATCAATAGCCAAGGTTTTTAATGAGGTTTTATTGCTGTGACTACTGATGCTTATAGTTTTAGTGTCGCTCAATATTGCGCTTAATCCTATACCTAAACCGCTTTTTTTTGACATAGTTCCTCTAAAATTTTATTTACATAATTCGCCAGCTAATGCTAAATAAGCTATTGCCCCATTTGAATTATGATCATAAAGTAAAGCCGGCAAACCATAACTTGGTGCTTCAGCTAGGCGTACATTTCTTGGGATAATAGTTTTATAAACTTTGCCAGGAAAATGTTGCATTAGTTGTTGGGATACTTCAAGTGTTAATCGATTTCTACCATCATACATGGTGCGTAATAGACCTTCCATTTGTAATTCTGAATTCACAGTGTTTTTTAGCTGCTCGATTGTGCTAAGTAAAGCGGCTAAACCTTCGAGGGCGTAATACTCACATTGTACCGGAATAATAACTGAGGCCGCAGCTACCAAGGCATTAACAGTTAAGATGTTTAAAGATGGGGGGCAATCGATGATGATAAAATCATACTCACTACTAATAGGATCGAGGATGCGGCGTAAAAAATATTCCCTTTCTTCTAATTTTGATAATTGTACCTCAGCTACTATAAGTTGTGCGCCAGCAGGTAGTAAATCATATCCAACAGTGGTTTTTTTAATAGCTTCGTGAATTAGTGCAAGATCTAATAAAACATCAGCCACAGAAAAATTCATGTCCTCTTTATGAATCCCGCTTCCCATAGTGGCGTTTCCTTGAGGATCTAGATCTATTAATAAAACTTTTCTTTTAATGGCGCCTAAAGAAGCGGATAAATTTACCGCAGTAGTTGTTTTGCCAACCCCACCTTTTTGATTAGTAATCGCTATTACTTTTGCTGCCATAATTAACCTTCTTCATTGTTGCTGTTATGGTGACGAAGCAATCCAGAAATATTAAATTGTTCTAACTTATTTCATTCGGTATCTTTATTAGACAACGATCCTCATTTAAATATGGAACTTTAATTTTATATAACTCAAAGTGGTTATTAATAGATTTAAGTTCTTCTTTAGGATCTTTACCTTTCATAATCAATATCTGTCCATGTTTTGCACACAAATGTCGAGTTTTATCGATAATCATATCCGATTTTGCAGTTGCACGGGTGACTATCGTAGCAAATAGGGGATCAAAATGGAATTCCTCAATGCGTTTGGTTATAACATTTACATTTTTTATCTTGAGTGCAAGTATCACATGATTTAAGAAGGTGGTTTTTTTTAGAGCGCTATCAAGTAGTACAAAATTATATTTTGGTAATGCAAGTGCTAAGGGGATGCCTGGGAGCCCACCACCAGTACCGAAATCTAAAATGTTTGGTCCCTTAATAAAAGGGGCAATGGCTAAGCTGTCAAAAATATGACGGATCAGAATAGATTTTGGGTCACGGATAGAGGTTAAATTATGAACCTTATTCCATTTGTCCAGAAGAGCAATATAAGCAATGATTTTTTCTAAAGTTGTTTCTGATAGTTTTAAGTTTAGTTTATTTAGCCCCGAGTTAAGCAAGGGTATGAGATCTTTTATGGCAAGATCTGCATTATCTCTTTGTTGGGTATTTTGGTAATTTTTGTTCATATATTGATACAAATTATTCAGCTTAGAATAATAACATAATATATTTGAGGGACAGCAGCTTTTTAGATTATTTTGTGATTTTTGGGTGGGGTTAAAAAACAAAAGGCCCGAAAAACGGGCCTTTTGAATAAATCAAAAACCAAAACTTACAACTGAACGCCTAAACGCACAAGACCGACTGTGGTATTGCGGCTGGTTCCAGGAGTAAAGTCATAGCTCTTGCCATGAGCTACTGTTAAGCCCAAGTCAGTGTTTTTGAAGATATTGACTGTATACTCACCAACTAGTCTCCATTTTGGAACTATGAATGACCAGTCTGGATTAGTTGCAGTAAACCATGATCCATGACCTGACCATTGGAATGTTGCACCCAAATGGGAATCACGATCTAAAGTTTTAAATGCATAGTCTGCGCCTACGTCAGCACCCCAGAACTTCGAGTTATCGATAGAGGAGACCATTTTCTTTATTGAACCAACCCAATTGGCTGACATGCTAAAGGCTTTATATGCCAAGTCAAAGTGGGCACTTGCTCCACCAACAGGATCGATGTTGTATCCAACTGCAGGGTGGCCAGCTTTCAAGTTGCTGCTGCCCCATACGTATTGTGGTTCTGCATTTGGAGAGAAAAATTGGCTATCCCAAAGGTTATGGATATAACCTAAGTTGGCGTTTATATGAGCATTTGGAATGTTGAACTCATCTAAATTTTCATAATAACCAAGTTTGGCAGTAAAGTTTCTGATATTTCCTGTTGTGGAACCTTCAGGAGCGGTTTCCCCTCTAAAGGCAGACACGTTAGCATACAGACCGAAATCTGATGTTAACCCGGCAATTGCTGTAACAGCATTTGTTTGGGCAAGCATCTGAGTTGGGCTCATGATTTGAACAGGGAAGTATGGATTCTTGTAGTCACCAAATGGGATATATTTCTTACCAACCACAAAGTAGAATGGAGATTTAGTAAGATCAGAAATCTGTACATACGCCTCATCAGCTACTACAGAGTGTTTAATGTTACGGTTAAGATGTGTATCCATACCAGCAACATGTTGCCATGGTGTTGGGGATCCCAAGTAAGCTAGGTTAAAGCTAAATTTGCTCCAGCTGCTTAATTTAGCATTAACTAATAAATTAAGATTGTTTAAATAAAGATCTGAGCTATTGCTTGTATCTTTGAACATGCCGGCAGGATCACGATCACCAGCTATTCCGATAATGTTAGCAAGGCCACCTACCTGAATGCGATTAAACCAGCCATCAGTGCAGAGTGGAGTTAGAGCTGAATTTTGGTCGATAACCGCTTGTTGAGAGAGTATATTGCTCTTTGCAAAAGCTGGCGTCATCAAGCCAAGTAAAACTAGTGAAGCAACTACGGGTTTAAGTTTCATCCTTTTTTTTCTCCTAATTTAAATTTAAATTGGAACTATATATTTACTGCCTCCAAAACAGCGCACCATTTTCTGATAAAAAAAGCGCTATTTTTTAACCAGAGCTTTGTATAATTAATATACAAGTGCGTCTGCCTCGTGTATAGCCAATTAAAGCCATACAAATCAACCAATACAAACGAAAGGTTGACATGAAAATCATTTTAGCAAGAAAAACTGAAGTTGCAAGTGTTTTGTTATTTTT
Source organism: Gammaproteobacteria bacterium (assembly GCA_018814965.1). Classification (GTDB taxonomy): domain Bacteria; phylum Pseudomonadota; class Gammaproteobacteria; order UBA9339; family UBA9339; genus UBA9339. Next base: position 522 of record JAHIYS010000053.1, on the reverse strand, counting down.
CCAATAGATAGCGTCAAAATACAGAAAAAGTAATAAAATTTATTTTGTTACTTTTTGTTATAAAAATAGGGACAATAAAGGTTGATAATATCGTTGATCATTTTTTCATGATTTTTTCAATTTCTCTGACACTTTTTGGTGCAGCAGTGGTTAAAACCTCATATCCAGAGGTGGTAACTAAGATATTGTCCTCGATTCTTATGCCTGTACCTAGCCATTTTTTGTCAATGCCAGTGATGTTGGGGGCGATATAGATCCCGGGTTCAATTGTAAGTACCATCCCTGGCTCAAGGGTTCTCCATTTATCATTAATATAGTATTTTCCAGCGTCATGGGTATCAAGGCCGAGCCAGTGGCCTATTTTATGCATAAAATAGGGCTTGAATGTTTGTTCTGCCAGGAGTGTTTTTATTTTTCCCTTAAGTAGGCCGGAATCTAATAGGCCAGCAGTGATTATTTGTTCAGCACTAGCTTGTAACTGATCCCATCTGGCTCCAGGGCGGATCTTTTTGATTGTTTCGG
>JAHIYS010000052.1 GCA_018814965.1 Gammaproteobacteria bacterium | reverse complement strand
TTAGATAGATATTCTTCGCCTCTGATAGATGTTAATGGAAAGGACCAAGGAAGGGCTTGGTTTTTTAGGGATATTACTGATCAAAAGCGGTTAGCAAAGGAAAAACAAGAGATGTTGATGAGGGTTAAGGATGAGAAACTATTATCAGATAGTCTAGTCAATACCACTGTTGATGGAATTTTAGTTGTTAATCCCGAAGGTAAGGCGATTTTATTTAACGAAAATTTTGTTCAGATGTTTAATATTCCAAAAGAGATTTTAGCTACTAAAGATGGAAGTAAATTTGCTGGTTATTCTCTAAAGAACCTTAAAGCCCCAAATAAATTTTTAAAAGAAATAAAAGAGCTTAATCTTCATAAAGATCGAAAGAGCCGTGATGAGGTTGAATTTAAAGATGGGAAAGTTTTAGATAGATATTCTTCGCCTCTGATAGATGTTAATGGAAAGGATCAAGGAAGGGCTTGGTTCTTTAGGGATATTACTGATCGTATAAGGGCTTTGCATGCAAAATCTGAATTTTTAGCCAACATGTCCCATGAACTGAGGACCCCGCTTAATTCTGTTATTGGTTTTTCCGAAGTATTGAATGCTGAAACTTTTGGTCCTTTAAATGAGAAGCAAAAGAGTTATATGAACTATGTTCTGAGAAGTGGTAAGCATCTTCTTTTATTGATAAATGATATTTTGAGTTTAGTCAAGGTAGAAGAGGGAAAAATGGAGTTATTTTTTAGCGTGTTTCCCGTTAAAAAGGCATTGGAAACTTCATTGATATTATTAAAAGAGCTGCTAGCGGAAAAGAAAATTGAATCTAGCTTAGAAGTGCCGGAAGATATTGGCAATATTGAAGCTGATAAGCGAAGATTGAAAGAGATAATTGATAATCTACTTTCCAATGCGGTTAAATTTACTCCGGTTGGTGGTAAAATAGGGATTAAAGCTTGGAGGCGTTCGGAAGAAATTGAATTTGAGATTTGGGACACGGGTGTCGGTATTGCCGTAGAAAATATGTCTAAAATATTTGCCGTTTTTACGCGGATTGAGCCCTCTTTTTCCAAAGCAACCGAGGGGACAGGTTTAGGTTTATCTTATGCGAAGAAACTAGTTGAGCTGCATGGGGGGCGTATCTGGATTAAATCGGATGGTCTTGGAAAGGGGACGGCGGTGAGTTTTACTTTACCAATCAAGCAAAAAAAGAGAAAATAATATGGCAAAAAAAGTCTTAATAGTTGAAGATAATGAACAGAATATGATCTTGGAAAATGATATTTTAGAGATCGCGGGATTTGAAGTGCTGCAGGCAGTTAATGCTACAGCTGGAATTGAACTTGCTATAAAAGAAAAGCCAGCTGTTATAGTTATGGATGTTCGTTTGCCTGATATGCGTGGTACTGAAGCGGTTAAAGTTTTGCGTAAAAACAAAGAAACCTGCGATATACCTGTTATTTTTGTGACTGCTTCTGTTATGGCTGAAGGTTTAGAGGAAGTGAAAGCAACGCCCAATAGTAGTTATATAAGTAAGCCGATTAATACCCGTACCTTTGCCGAAGAGGTGGGTAAAAGTATAAAATAGGCAAATTGCTGTCATTGCGAGGTGCAGGCGAAGCACAAATTTGACACGGATGTGACAAATTTCGCAACTGCCGAAGGCAGGCCCGAAGGGCGAGCGACAGGATGTCGCGAGTAATCTAGCAGAGTTGTAAAATAGTTTTTGGTTTTGTGTAGCAACTTAAAAAGAGTAGGATTTTTTTATTAGTTTTTCTGGATTGCCACGTCGCAAGCTTTGCTTGCTCCTCGCAATGACGGAAAAATTGGGTTGCTTCGTCATAGAAGGCGCTTCTCGCAATGACGATGGGAAGAAGAGGCAATTGTTTTTGCTGTCATTGCGAGCCGCAGGCGAAGCACAAATTTGACACGGATGTGACAAATTTCGCAACTGCCGAAGGCAGGCCCGAAGGGCGAGCGACAGGATGTCGCGAGTAATCCAGCAGAGTTGTAAAATAGTTTTTGGTTTTGTGTAGCAACTTAAAAAGAGTAAGATTTTTTTATTAGTTTTTCTGGATTGCCACGTCGCAAGCTTTGCCTGCTCCTCGCAATGACGGAAAAATTGGATTGCTTCGTCATAGAAGGCGCTTCTCACAATGACGGAAAAATTGGATTGCTTCGTCATAGAAAGCACTCCTCGCAATGACGATTGATAGCGTATAAAATGATTCTTAATTTGTTTAATTTTTTGTGAGGTGCTGTATGAAAGTTTTAGTAGTTGATGATGATGAAGGAAATAGAAAGCTTTTGTGTGATTTGCTCAAATTAAAAAATATTGATAGCGTTGAAGCTGAGAATGGTAACAGGGCGCTTGCACTCCTATCGCCGGAGATAGGACTTTGTATAACCGATATCAGGTTGCCTGATATTGATGGTTATGAGATTGCTAAAAGGATAAGGGAAGAATACCCAAAAATGCCTATTATAGTCTGTACTGCCAGTCTGACTGTGGCTGAAAGAATCCAAATGGGAAATATTAATCTATTTGATGCGTCGCTTTTAAAACCGGTGCATGTAGAAAATTTCAATAAAGTTATGGGTGAATTTCTGAAAGATATTAAACTAGCGTAGTGGTGGTGTAAATGAATGAACAAGGAAAAATTTTAATTATTGATGATATTAAAGCTAACGTTGAGCTTTTGGAAGCATTATTGTTATCAAGGTTTGGTTTTATTATTTTAAAGGCTTATGGTGGAAAAGAAGGGTTAGAATTAGCTAAAAAAGAGCACCCAGATCTAATTTTATTAGATATTATGATGCCAGATTTGGATGGGTTTCAGGTATGTGAAAAGTTAAGACAAGACACCGCTTTTGATGTTGTGCCAATTATTATGGTTACAGCTAAAGATAAAGATGATGATATAGTTCAATCGTTGGAAAAGGGAGCTGATGATTATATTATTAAGCCAATTAATAAAGAGGATTTATATAAAAAAGTTAGTAGCTTGTTAGCTAAAGCCAAAAAAGGAGAGTTGCCGAGCCAGTTTTATTTAGAGAAGTTAAGAGCACAAAAAGATGAAAAAGATAAATAGTGGTACTGTAGCAATCCGGATTTAATAGGATAATTTTTAAACATTATAAGCTTCGAAGAAGCAGGATTTTTTGAACGTTAATTGAAAGATAAAGACTCTAAATTTAGTTTTACCTTATCTATTGAATAAAAAATGTCGCTAGTCGAAGCCAAGAGAAGTAATATGGCGCATACAGATATGTTTAAAGCGGTTCCCTAAAATATGGAACCAAGTCATTGCGAGGAATGAGCAGAGCTCATGACGAAGCAATCCAGTGGCTTCTGGATCGCCACGCGAAATGAAAAAAACATTTCGCTCGCGATGACAGCACTATGTTTTAAGGAGCTGCTATAAAGCAATGCTTATGTAGGTGGTAAATTTTTTTGAGATGATTGGTTTTTATAATGGAGACGTATCATGAATGAACCAGAAAAGATTTTAATTGTTGATGATGTTACGGCTAATGTTGACCTCTTAGAAGCTTTATTATCGGCAAAATTTAGTTTTAATATTTTAAAAGCTTATGGTGGGAAAGAAGGGTTGGACCTGGCTCAAAAAGAACATCCAAATTTAATTTTATTGGATATTATGATGCCTGATTTGAACGGTTTTCAAGTGTGTGAAATGTTAAGACAGGATGCTACTTTTGTCGCTACACCTATCATTATGGTTACAGCTAGAGCGCAGGAAGATGATATAATCAAAGCGTTGGAAAAAGGGGCTGATGATTATATTATTAAGCCAGTAAATGGTGAGGACTTGTGTAACAAAGTTGGTGGTTTACTTGTTAAGGCTAAAAAAGGAACGTTGCCTAGTCAGTATTATTCAGAAATCCGAAAAGCACGCAAAGAAGGAAATGTTAAAGGTATGTCTGATTATGCGCGGATATTAAATTTGGAGGATTAATGAGAACCGATATTGATGTTTTGTTACGTACGCTGATGATTAGAAAAGCTTCTGATCTGCATTTTCAAGCAGGAACCAGACCGGTTTTTCGTATTGATGGAGAACTGTTTTTTTCTGATATGGAACCAATGAGTGCGAATGAAGTAGAGGAATATGCATATTCTATTTTATCTGAAGAGCAGAAAGAACGATTCAATAAGAACAATTACATTGATTTTTCCTATGAGGTCCAATCTGTCGCACGTTTCAGAGTAAATATTTATCGTCAGCGTGGAAATGTAGGAATTGCTGCACGACTTATCCCTTTTGAAATCCCTACTATTGAAGAGTTGGGGTTGCCATCTGTTGTTAGAGATTTGGCAACAAAACCCAATGGTTTGGTTTTATTCACTGGCCCATGTGGTTGTGGGAAAACCACTAGTTTAGCGGCGATAACTGAGTATATAAATACTAATTTCAAAAAGCACATTATAACTATAGAAGATCCGGTAGAATTTGTTCATCACAATGTATCTAGTATGATTAATCAGCGAGAAGTTGGCTCAGATACAGAATCTTTTGGCATGGCGCTTAAAAATGCGCTTCGAGAAGATCCTAATATTATTTTGGTTGGTGAGATGAGAGATTTGGATACAATTTCTAATGCGATTACAGCTGCTGAAACAGGGCATCTTGTGTTTGCAACCTTGCATACTTCTGATGCAGCGCAAACAATAGATAGGATGATTGATGTTTTCCCAGCACATCAGCAAGTGCAAATTCGTATTCAACTTGGAGCGGTTTTAAAAGGGGTTGTTGTGCAGTCACTACTACGGAAGGTGGATGGTAGTGGTAGAGTTGCGGCCTTTGAGGTACTAGTGATGGATGCAGGCGCAGCAAATTTGATAAAAGAGGGAAGGACCAATCAAATATATTCTTTTATTCAGACTGGTCGTCAACTCGGGATGCAAACTTTTGAAAGCTCTTTGGTGGATCTTTGCAAAAAAGGAATA
>JAHIYS010000051.1 GCA_018814965.1 Gammaproteobacteria bacterium | reverse complement strand
GTCATCAATCACTTCTAAATTTCCCTCTATCTTAAATGAAATTGCACCTGCAAAAACATCATCAGCTATTGGAACATTGGCAACACTCGCTTTTGTAATAACAACAACATCTGTAGATGATACTATATGCTTGTTTTTTAGATGATCTGGAACTGACGAACTTTCATATCCGCGCACTCCAAAACACCTCCCATTTAACTCATACAAATCAAGTTTGGAAAGTTTTCTACAACCAGCGTAACCAGATTGCATAATGGTTTGCCATAAAACAAAATCAGCAAACCGTATGTTTTCGTTAATCTGGGCTAAATCATTTTGTACTTGATAAAGATATTTAGCATTTAAATAACTTTGAAGAACTGCCTCAAATAACAACAACCCCAGTGCCGCACACAACAAAATTTCAATTATCGAAAATCCTTTGCAATTATTCTGTTTTTTGTAAATCATAGTTTTTTGATAGATGTAAACACTGTTTTTTTGTTTTCCCTTGCCAACAAACCTCAGCCACTTCAACAGCTAACTTACATACACCTTGAGGCAGCAAACTTTCACACTCCCTTTGAACTTTAGGGTATTCATGCTTCGAAACCTCCCTCAATTCCATCATGGAGATTAATTGAGAACCAGCTAAAGCATACCAATGGGAATCCTCTATTTTTTTAAAAGAATGCAAAAAGATCCCTACCATCCCCAATAAACCGACGGTCAAGATTAAAGTAGCAATTAACACTTCCAATAAACCAAAACCGTAGAAATGCTCTAATTTGAACATAAATAATCCTATACTACATTGTGACACAATGACAAATGACAAATAACACCTACCACATACTCATAATTACAGATAAAACCCATATAAAATAAAAAGGGCGCTCATTTGCGCCCTTTTTATTAATCAATATAATTATTAATAAATTTAATCCAGATTCAGACCACGCAAATACTTTATAAAACCCTCTCCAATATCTTTGTGTTTCATCCCATATTCCACAGTTGCCTCTAGATATCCAGATTTACTGCCACAATCATAGCGTTTACCATGGAACCTGTACCCAGACACATCATGAGTTAATAGCATTTTATCTATGCCATCGGTCAATTGAATTTCACCGATAACCCCTCTATTTACATTCTCAAGAAAATAGAAAATCTCTGGCACCAAAATATAACGACCGATAGATGCAAACAGTGATGGAGCATCCTTAGCTTTCGGCTTTTCAACAATAGATGTAACTTTTGCACATTTACCTAACTCTAACTCAGGATTATCTAATCCCACAATACCGTATTTTTCGGTTTCTGATAAAGCCACAGGTTGAACAGCCAAAACGCTACTTTGGAGCTCATTATAAACCTCTACCATTTGCCGTAAACAACTCTTGTCATTGCTTTCAATTAAATCATCAGCAAGAAGAACTGCAAATGGCTCATTACCAACAATATCTTTTGCGCACAAAACCGCATGACCTAAACCCAAGGGATTCTGTTGTCTTACATACACGCAACTAACACCTGCTGGCAAAACATTACGAACAACCTCTAACCATTCATTTTTCCCCGCTTCAGCAAGCTTAGCTTCTAATTCAAAATTAGAATCGAAGTGATTCTCTATTGCATGTTTACTAGAGCTAGTAACAAAAATTAATTGGGTAATACCAGCAGAAACAGCCTCTTCTACAGCATATTGAATCAATGGTTTATCTACAATGGGCAGCATTTCTTTAGGATTAGCTTTGGTTACAGGCAAAAATCTAGTTCCCAAACCAGCTACTGGAAACACAGCCTTGGTGATTTTAGCTTTCATGTGTTTGATCCTCATAAAAAATGGTCTTTAAAATACCACAAACATATAGTTACCACAAACAAAAATCCAGCCAACATAAGATAGATTCTGCCGCATTTTCGTATGCACTATATCTCATTCAAGTAGAAACCTGTTTCCATCCCATTCATATATTAATTATCATCATAAAAAACATCTAAATATTCTTTGAACATATACGATTGTCCATATTTCTTATCCTGATCTTTTGGCACCAATATTTTTAAATCCACGAAACGATCAATAACACGCTGTGCACCAGCTCGCGTAAATTTAGTCCATTTCTGGATAATGGAAACATTAACAATGGGCTGACCATAAAGCAGCGGTAAAATGATTGTTGCGCTTTCAGCCGCGCGGGTGCCTAGTTTTTGTATTTCTTGTATCATCCGTTCACGCAACCGAGTAATCTCGCCAGCCATATCTATCGCTTCATTGGCTATTTCTATAACTCCATCGAGAAAAAAATCAATCCAATCAGCGACCTTTCCGTGGTGATAACCAAAAAGCTTATCATAATAAAGTTCTTGATGCTTTTTGAAAAAAGATGACAAAAATAAAACTGGTTTTTCTAAAAACCCTTCTTGCCATAAATAAAAAGTAATTAACATTCTCCCCGTTCTACCATTGCCATCAAGAAATGGGTGAATTGTCTCAAATTGAGCGTGAATGATCCCAGCTTTAATAAGCGTTAAGATCGAATCACCAGCATGTAAAAATTTCTCCAAATCAGCTAAAGCATGTTTCATTTCAGGCACTGGTGGCGGAACAAATCGCGCCTTACCCGGACGAAGACCTCCGATCCAATTTTGACTCTTACGGAATTCCCCTGGATCTGAAAAGTGGGTTACCCTACTTTGATCCATCAACTTACTGTGGAGTTCTCTTATAAATCGCAGAGTCACTGGAAAATTATCAACATTAACACGTCGCATTCCATAATTAAGAGCTTTAATGTAATGCAAAATATCATCAACATCTTCAGGGACATCAGCATTAATTTTAGCCTCCGCTTCAATAGCATCAATCATTGTTGCTCTAGTGCCTTCAATTTGGCTTGAAGAAGCAGCATCTTTGCGCAAATACATCAAAAGAAAAAAATCCACATCCGGCAAAAGTTTCGTAATCCCGTCCAGTTTTCCAAGCAATCGAGTAGCCTGATCATTTTTTTTTAATATTGCCACATCAAATTCAAAGCCTCCCTTAGGAGGAAAAGGATGAGGAATAAAAGCCTTAAAATCTCCTGGTTGCTGAATATTTTTGCCAATCTCTATTAATTTCATGTTCGTATCCATCTTTTTAACAATGTATACAAAGTATAGTAGTTTGTATACATTAGGTCAACAGATGGATACAAACATTTAAAACCCAAGTAACAAAAAACTTTGATTAATATAAAGTTGGGACTAAAATGGTTTGGCCTCACTGCTTCCTGCGCTTAGAGCATTGGGACGGAGAGATTTTAGTATCTTTAAAGT
>JAHIYS010000050.1 GCA_018814965.1 Gammaproteobacteria bacterium | reverse complement strand
GTTCATAGATAAAATCTAACGCCTTGGCTACAATCTCATCTTTATTTTTAATTATATCTTTATAGGTTAAGCAGGATTTTTCAATAATCTCTTTTAAATCCAGCTCAAGATTCTTTTCTAAAATAATTCGTAAGATTCCATTGGCAGCACGACGAAGACTAAATGGATCTTTATCGCTGGTGGGAATTTTATTAATTGCAAACAATCCAATTAAGTTATCAATTCGATCAGCAAGCGCAAGGGCAGCCCCGGCCTTAGTACTAGGGATTTTATCTTGAGAAAATGCTGGTAGGTATTGCTCTTTTATGGCGGCCGCTATTACTAGATTTTCATTTTTAAGAGCATAATAATAACCCATTATCCCTTGTAGCTCAGGAAATTCTCGTACCATTGAAGTTACAAGATCACATTTAGATAGCTCTGAGGCGCGTTCGACGGTGGTAATATCAATGTCGATCTTTGTTGCAATAAAAGAGGCAATGGTTTTTAGGCGTTGGGTTTTGTCATAAAGCGAGCCCAGACCATCTTGAAAAGTTACAGATTTTAAAGAGTCTAAATTATTTATAAGATCCTGCTTAAGATCTTTTTGGTAAAAATATTGGGCATCAGTAAATCGAGCTTGAATCACTCTTTCATTTCCTTCTATCACTTGTGTAGGCAGAGAGCTTTTTATGTTAGATATCATTACAAAGCGTGGTAATAATTCCCCAGATTCATCGCAGATAGGAAAACACCGTTGATGATTTTTAAGGGTGGTAATTAATGCTTCTTTAGGTATTTTTAAAAACCGTTCGTTAAACACCCCCATTAAAGCTACGGGCCACTCCACCAGGTTGGTGACTTCATCAAGGAGATCTTCAGGAATAATCGCAACATCATCAATGGTTAATGATGTTATTTGTTGGCGGATTTCTTGTTGCCGTTTAAAACTATCTGCGATTACAAAACCTTTTTCTTTAAGCAGATTTTCATGCTCGCTTGGTTCGGAAACGAGAAGCTCTTGGGGGCAATGGAAGCGATGGCCAAAAGTTTTATTTGAAGCTTTAACCCCAAATATTTCTAGGTCGATAGTTTTGGCTCCAAATAGAGCCACAATCCAGTGAAGAGGCCTGACAAACGGGCCGAGATTTTCTCCCCAACGCATCGCTCTTTTTATGGGGAGTTTTTTTATGCTATGAGTGATCGCTTCTGGCAATAGATCAATAGTTTTTCTACCAGCTCTTATTGTTTTATAAAAAAGGACAGCCCCTTTTTTGTCCTCTATTCTTTTCAGATCCTCTACAGCAATCCCGCAAGTGGCAGCAAATTTTATAGCTGCAATGGTGGGGTTTCCAGTGGGATCAAAAGCTATTTTTACTGATGGGCCGCGAATCTCAATTGGTTGATCTTCTTGTTTGCTTTTAAGATTTGAAATTAAAACCGCAAGACGACGTGGAGAAGAAAATGTTTTAACCTCGCCATGAACCAATGATAGTTCTTGAAGATTTTCTTTTAGATTCTTAGCTAAAGCAGTAGCCAATATATTAATTTGTTTTGGAGGAAGTTCTTCCGTTCCTATCTCTAAAAGAAAATCATTTGTTTGATCGTGGTTCATATTTTATTTTTTTACCAAAGGAAATCCAAGTTGCTCTCGTGCTTTATAATAACTTTCTGCTACCATACGCGCTAGTGTTCTAATTCGTAAAATGTAACTTTGTCTTTCAGACACAGAGATTGCTCCGCGTGCATCTAATAAATTAAATGTATGGGATGCTTTTAACACCATTTCGTAAGCGGGCAAAGTTAGTGATGCCATAAGTAGAGATTTACATTCGATTTCATATTGCACAAAGTGACTAAATAAATTATCAATATTAGCGTGAGTAAAGTTGTAGTGTGACATTTCTTCTTCGTTTTGTGAAAAGACATCCCCGTAAGTTATTTTAGACGGTTTATCAACCCAGATTAAGTCATACATGTTATTTATGCCTTGGAGGTGCATGGCGATTCTCTCTAAGCCATAAGAGATCTCGGAGGTGATGGGGTTGCATTCTAAGCCGCCAACCTGTTGGAAGTAAGTGAATTGAGAAACCTCCATGCCGTTTAGCCACACTTCCCACCCAAGCCCCCAGGCTCCTAAGGTTGGGGATTCCCAGTTATCTTCGACAAATCGTATGTCATCGGTCAATGGATCAATGTTTAAAGCTCTTAATGAGTCTAGATATAGTTCTTGAATATTTAGTGGTGATGGTTTAATTACAACTTGAAATTGGTAATAGTGTTGCCCACGGTTGGGATTTTCTCCATAGCGCCCATCAGTTGGGCGACGACATGGTTGTACGTAAGCTGCTTTCCAGGGTTCTGGACCTAGGGCTCTTAAAAAAGAGGAGGGATGAAATGTTCCAGCTCCAACCTCCATATCTAAAGGTTGCAAAATAACACAACCTTGTTTAGCCCAGAAATTTTGCAGTTGCAAAATTATATCTTGAAATGTAAGAAAGTTTTTATTCATAAAATGATATTATGTTAAGCAATCCAGAAAATCCAAGCAGTAGATTTGAGCTTGGGATAAGATATAAAAAGCTTTCTGGATTGCCACGCCAAGCAAAAAACGCTTGGCTCGCAATGACATTAATTATTTCCTTTTATCGAACATCGTTAATAGCTTTAGCTAAATCAGATTCAAAGTTAGGAGTTTGTCCTGGAACTAAGCTAAACTTTGTTAGTTCTTTATTAGCAAGAATAAGAGTCGGAGTCCCAATGAGATTTAATTCTTGCGCTAACTTAAAGTTGTCTTTTAAGCTGTTATTAAACTCTTTATTGTTTATATCAGCAAGAAGTTTTTTGCTGTCTATGCCAGGAATAGATTGAATAAGGGGGTCAGCTTTGCTTTTAGTAATAAAGGTATTTTGATTGAAGAATAGTTGATTTAATTCTTCACCTTTGTTTTGTTTTTGTGCAGCAAGCACAGCTTTTGCAGTATAGGCGGCGTCATTACCAAAAAATGGCCAATAAATTATTATTAATTTAATTTCTGGGTTGTTTTTTAATAATTTGCCTAAGATTGTTGTTGTATTTTTGCAAACAGGGCATTGATGTTGAGTAAACTCAGCAATAATTATTTTCCCATTGGGATTGCCAAGGACAAGTCTTCCTGGGGCCTTAGTGTTAAATAGTTGTTTTTTGTATTTTGGAATGTTGGTTTTTATCTGGGCAATTTGAGCTTGTTTTTCCTGTTGCTCTTGATCCTGTAATTTTTTCCCAACCTCTACAAGTACTTGAGGATTATTTATTAGGTAGTCATGAACAATTTTTTCTATTTCGTTAACTTGGGGAGGGGTGAAATTTGTAGGAGCTTCTGCTGCTAACGCGATGGTTTGTAAGGAAAGTGTTAAAGTTACTAATATGGAATAAAACAATTTTTTCATGTGTTCTCCTTGCAATACAGTTTATCTAATGAGGATAGTCTAAACATTATCTCTATTGATCGCAAGCAGCAAAATTGGCGGTGGCGGTAATCAATTCATTCTAAAATCACCCCTAATTATCCTAAAATGAAGCTGTTGTGAGCTGAGTTTTTACTATTTTCCTTTGGGCCCTATTGAAAGCAAGGGGTCAGATCTTGATGGCAGTCGTTGTGGCTATGGCAGCGTGATTCAGGATAAAAGGGCTTTAGATTGCAACAATCCCGTAATCCTAAATTTGAGGAGAGCGTTTTAATATGCGATTCTTTTTAAGAATTACTCTTGAATCATGGTTTTATCCAAAAAAGATATCTGGAAGTATTTATGATTGGCTTGAGAGTTTATCTTTGGGTCTTCTGGATATTTTGTTAACAAAGGGAGCAAAACTGACTTGCCAACCACTGCGCGATAGCTTCCATCAGCAGGCTTTAAATTACCCCATACGTTTTGAAAGGTCAGGGCTATAGGTTCATGAGCTGCTGAGTTAGGGTTTGGGTATTTCCCCATATAGGTTATGGTATGAGCTCCAATATAAATGATTGTAATAAATTTTTTGCCATTTTCCAGAAGATGTTTAAGGTGCTCTTCCATGCTATTTTCGCTCAGATCAATTTTTTCTCTAGCATTTATTTGCGCAGAAGAGTTTCTTGGGAGCCAAATGCCAAAAGGGGTATAAAGACTTTGTAATTCTGCCGAGCAATCATTGTAAAAATACATTCCTCCCCAGCCATATGGTCGACCTAAAAGAGATGACATAATGGTGACAAAATTATGTGGGGTTGCTTCTAGGGGCATGATTTTAGCATCTTTTTTATTAAGGCGGGCAAAAGATATTTTGGCGCGATGATAAGTGTCGGCGATAGGAATTAAAACAGTTATGGTGTTTTTGTTAATATTTTTGCCGGGGAATACCGCTCCAATATAGGCATTAAAACGATACTGGTTTTCAAGATCAAAGATGCTTAACTTGTTTTTAGTAATAGCTACCATTTTTTGTTTGGCATATTGTTGCCATTTTTTGATGAAGCTTTCACTAGTTTTTGCGATTCTATCACTTTCGACCCAAGCAATATAAGATGAAGTTAAAACGAGTAGCCACTGTTTATCTGATGTTTCGCCAATAATATATACCGGGGCCCCAGCCCATATTGCAGATTCTTGAAGATTATCAAAAGGGTATCCCTCCCCCGGAAGTGAGAGTTTATAGAAAAAAGGGTCATTGGTGGGGAGCGCGCGAGCAAGTAGGTTTCTTACCGCAATCCCTCGGTTGTTAGGTCGATACTTAAATGGTGATGAAAATTGTTTTAAATTCATGTTGGCGATAATCTCATTGATCCAGACCGCAGAATATGGTCTAAAATTTACACCATAGCCGATTTTCTTGGGATTAGAATTGGAAGAATTATCAAAGCTTCCTCTTATTTTTTGCTCTAAAATATAAGGAGCCAAACTTTTTTCTAGAGTTTCTTTAATATACCTATTGTCCCATGGGGACTTGGCATTAACCCCGGTTGCGTAGTAGTGGTTGTAATATTCACGCAAAAGGTTTTTTTGCGCTGTTGATTTAATCAATGGTTGGTTATAGTCCGGATCAGAATCTTTTATCCAATGATTAATATCTTGATCATATTTATCCAGAGGGAAGATGTTTATGAGAGCTTCAATATGGGCATAAACAGGAAGAATAACAACAAAAAAAGTATAAAGGCTAAAAAGAGAGAGAATTTTTTTGTCATAACTTCTTTACTCTGCATCAAATATTTCAGTGTTCGGCGGCGTGGTAAGCACAAACATTTTTGATGAGATAGATTTATTTAATACGATATTGTTAAAGGTGATGGTGCTTTGTTGCTCTAGGTCATCAGTTATTTGCATACTGCGTAATTGACCGGTAATAAAATGCATTTTAATCCACTGGTATCCATTGCCTTGAGTTTTAGGAGTAAGCTTAAACCATGAGCCTGTTTTAGAATTATTTAATTTAGTTATTTTAAATGATTGTTTTAAGGTTTCTACTGGACTGCTAAGTAGCATCGCAGGGTTGCCAGGTTTGCGATAGTCCATTTTGCGTTTTACCACTTGTTCTAAATCAATGTCGTATAAAAAACTTTTATCTTTATTAATAATGATTAATTGGTTGTTGGGCTGGGTTATTTCCCAGCGAAATTTTCCTGGGCGTTCGAGCTTCATTGAGCCTAGAGTTTTCTGCCCGATATTACCCCCTTTACTATTTACCATGCTCTGCTCAAAGTTTGCCTGCATTGTATGAATGCTATTTAGTGATTTTGCTAGTTCATCGGCAGCGGTTGTGTCTGCAAAAGAGATATTTGCTGTAAAGGAAAAAAACAGGATAAAAAATATTTTCCCGATTAAAATTTTATAGTGTTTAGACATATATGATCCTATTGAAATACAGAAGTATGGAAGCTGTCAATTATATTTGAAGCGACCCCATTTTTACGTCATTGCAAGCAGTTAGGCGAAGCAATGACGGGTTTTATTCTCTTGGTGGAGGGGCAAGTATTTCCCGATTGCCATTAGATTCCATTGGACCAACAATTCCAGCTTCTTCCATCCCTTCAACAATTCGTGCTGCCCGATTATAACCAATTTTTAAACGGCGCTGGACATTAGAAACTGAAGCGCGCCGAGATTCTACAACAATTTGTACCGCTTGATCATAAAGAGGATCTTTTTCAGCATCAGAAAATTCTTGGCTATTTTCATTATCGATGCCAACTATTGGTCCTACGCTTCCATCAAGAATCTCTTCTAGATAGTCTGGTCTCCCACGACGTTTTAATTCTTTAACAACACGGTGTACCTCTTCATCAACCACGAAAGAGCCATGAATTCGAACCGGAATTCCAGATCCAGGAGGTAGGTAAAGCATATCGCCAGAGCCTAATAATTGTTCCGCTCCTGATTGATCCAAAATTGTGCGGGAATCTATTTTAGATGATACTTGAAAAGCGATGCGGGTTGGAATGTTGGCTTTAATTAAACCAGTAATAACATCAACCGATGGGCGCTGGGTGGCTAAAATTAAGTGAATCCCTGCCGCCCTAGCTTTTTGAGCAATTCGAGCGATGAGTTCCTCAATCTTTTTGCCAACCACCATCATCATGTCAGCATATTCATCAGAAATTACGACAATATATGGTAATTCCTGTAATTCTTGTGCGCTGTCCATATTGTGTTCCTGCCACAACGGATCAAGTAATGGAGCCCCTTTGATTTTTGCTTCACGAACCTTATGGTTGTATCCAGAGATATTACGCACACCCATAGTTGCCATAAGCTTATAACGGCGTTCCATTTCTGCTACGCACCAACGGAAGGAGTTAGCTGCTTCTTTCATGTCGGTTACGACCGGCGCAAGAAGGTGAGGGATGTCAGCATATACTGATAGCTCTAGCATTTTAGGATCAATTAAAATTAGGCGCATCTCTTTAGGCGTGTATTTATAAAGAAGGCTTAAAAGAAGGGCGTTCAAGCATACTGATTTACCTGCGCCAGTAGTGCCAGCCACTAGTAGATGTGGCATTTTTGCAAGATCCACAATAACTGGATAACCGGCAATATCTTTACCCAAAGCAAGCGCCAAAGGAGCGTGAGTATGTTCATATTGCTGTGATGATAAAATTTCACGAAGTCTTACTACTTCACGATCAGCATTTGGAAGCTCTAAGCCAATGACCGATTTACCAGGAATAATTTCGACAATACGTACACTTACAACCGAAAGCGAGCGAGCCAAATCTTTTGCTAAAGCAGTAATCCTGCTTGCTTTTGTCCCCGCTGCAAGTTGTAGCTCAAATCTTGTTACCACCGGCCCTGGGTGAACAGCAACTACTTGAGCTTCTATTCCAAAATCGTATAACCGCAATTCAACATTACGCGACATCTCTTCAAGTTCTTTTGCGGTATAACGGGAGCCGTGAGCATTTTCTGGTTTGTCTAATAAAGATAGAGGTGGTAGAGACCATTCTAGATCAGGGTCAAATAGGTCTGCTTGTCTCTCCCTTTCGGCGCGCAAACTAGGTTTGATTGGGGAAGCTATTGAAATAACAGGGGTTTTATTTGTTTCTTCTTTAATTCCCTTAAATGAATCTACCTCTGGCTGCATTATTCTTGGCTCAGATCTTTGGGTTTTAATATTAGGAGCAGGATCGCGATGGGTAATTTGTATAATTTGGTCGCCAATAAAATCTATAAGTTTAAAAACACCTCTGCCAAGAGCTTGGCTAGCCCATATCCAAGATAAGCCACTAAACAGCGTAAAGCCGGCAAGCAATAGCATAAATAAAATTAAATTAGCACCAATAAAATTAAAAATATTCACCATTCCGGTTTGAAATAAAACACCTAAGACGCCGCCGGCCCCAAAAGGGAGGTTCCCTGCGCTAAAATGGAGAGAAGCTAAGCTGCTGCCGGAGAGCAACATAGTAAAAAAACCAAAGCTACGTAAAATGAAAAAAGTTTGGCTGGTAGTATCTTTTTGTTGTTGCAAAAAAGGGATCCAAGCTGCATATACCAACATCAATGGGAAAATGTAGGCAACATAACCAAAAAGGCAGAAAAGCACATCGGCAAGCCATGCTCCAACATGCCCGCCAATATTGGCAACGGCCACACTGGTGCCGGTTCTAGACCAACCAGGATCGGTAGTATGATAGGATAATAGAGATAGAAGTAAGAAAGTTGCCACACCCACTGTAACAACTAAAATTCCTTCGCGAATTAGAAGAGCTAATTTAAGTTTATTTTTTGCTTCCTGTTTTTTGTAGTTTGCCTGAAACAAAGTATCACCTCAGATGGAGCAAGTTTTATGGAGAGTATAGTAGCAAATTGCTTGGAATGAAACTACCAAAATTAGAGATTAGGCGTGGCTTGAGTCAGCGAGGCGCCCCGACGTAGTTTTTATTTGGTTCTAGTAGGTGCAGGCTTCAGATTACGGTAATAGTATAACAGTCAGGCGCAGGTTTAAGACTGCAATAAGTAGGATAACAGGTCGCCGCAAGCTTTAGCCTGCGATTATACACACAAGCTCTCACCCGCTTGGTTTTCACAACTGCATCTAACTATAAATCATCATGTTGAATCTTCCGTCTAAAAGCCAACAAGCTTCCCATTGCTAATGATATTGTGATTTTAAGTGACTTGATTAAAAAAAATCAGAAATAACTTTTAATGTATATTGTAAAGACTTGACCCCTTCTCCTTCTCCTAACTATAAATCTTCATGTTGGATCTCTTTGTTTTGATGCTCCTCTAAAATTTTTATGCACTCCTCGCACCCAGAGCTTTTTGCAACCTCAAGAGCGCTAGTGACTTCCACTTTTTTATTTTGGTTTGCTCCCTCATCAAGGAGTGCTTTTATGCATTCAACATTTAGTTTTTTGGCGGCAAACATAATAGCAGTCCATCCGTCATCTCTGCTTTGATCATAGGTTGCCCCGTTTTCAAGAAGTATTTTGACACATTCAGTGTATCCTTGGAAAGCAGCACACATGAGGGCAGTTGTGCCATCATTCTGACTTTTATTAGGATCAGCCTTAGACCCTTCTTTTTCAAAAAGCGCTTTAATGCATTCAGCGCGACCATTTAGAGCGGCAAATATAAGCGCGGTTCTGCCGCTATCATTAATTTGATTAGGATCAACATTGTTTTCAATAAGCGCTTCTATAGATTTAGCTTGCCCGTTTTTTGCAGCTATCATAAGCGCACTTATCCCAACATTATTAAGTAGAGCAGGATCAGCTTTATTTTTAATAAGTGGTTCTATGCATTCAGCGTTCCCATTTTGGGCAACGATCATAAGTGCGGTCCAGCCATCATTATCGCTTTTATTAGGCTCAGCTCCTTTTTCAAGAAGTATTTTTACACATTCAGCATGCCCATTTTGGGCAGCAGACATAAGTGCGGTCCAGCCATCATTCATGCTTTGATTGGGGTCAGCTCCTTTTTCAAGAAGTAGTCCAACACATTCAGCATGCCCATTTTTGGCAGCAATCATAAGCGCGGTCCAGCCATCATTATCGCTTTTATTAGGCTCAGCTCCTTTTTCAATAAGTGCTTCTATACATTCAGAGCGCTTGTTTTTAGCCGCAAACATAAGCGCAGTCCAGCCATCGCCATAGATTTGATTGGGGTCAGCCCTATTATCAATAAGAATTTTTATACACTCGACACATCCATATTGAGCCGCAAACATAAGCGTAGTCCACCCATTGCCATAGATTTGATCAGGTTTAGCCCCATTATCAATAAGAGTTTTTATACACTCAGCATGCCAGTTTTGGGCGGCATACATAAGTGCAATTGCGCCATCATTGTTTCTTTGATCAGGGGGAACCCCTTGTTCTAATAGATACTCCAAGGAGTTGATACACCCAATTTTAGCTGCCATATGTAATCCTGAGGCGCCATTTGCCAGGTCTTTGTTTGAATCTAGGGCGGGAGCAATCTTGGCTAAAACGTCTTTTTGAATAGGATACTCTGCAGCTGTTTCGTCAGAAGAGAATATCTGAAAACTTAATGGAAGCGATTTGGTATAATCAGCGGGTTGAGGAAAGGAGCCTGTTGTTGCAGCAAAAAAATGTGAAGAAAAAATTAATGCTGCTGCTTCAAGAGTTGATCCGATTTTTATCTCACCAATAACGCTGTTTGGATCAAAAAGGTAGTAATTTTCTCTCTCTTTAAATAATGCAGTGAAATGATTTTCTGAAGAAACAAGAATGAATTTATTATCTTGAATAAAGTTTTCAGTTGTTAATAAAATATTTAGTTGTGCCGCTGTAAGCAGTGAGGCAATGGAGTATTCTTGTTTAATAGGTGTTTTTAGCTCACGACACATGTTGTTTTGCGCATGCTCTAATCTTCCTTGCATAATCTGAAAATGTTCGATTAGCGAAAAAAACCTTTCCAGTTCAGCGGCTTCTTCTGGTTTGAGTTCTCTTTTTTCATCCCAGCCTGTAATTAACTCTGTGCTAGATTTAAACCAGTCGTAATCATCTCTTGGGCCATTAGATGTTTTTGGTTGAGTCTGTAGCCCCTTGGAATATAACCACACTGTAGATAAGCCGCAACAATAACCCTCAATATCTACTATTTTATTTATATTTTTATCAAGGAAATAATTTTGGATTTTTGATAAAAGAGTGTGTTGACAGACATCATGATTGTTCGTATCTGCAAATGAAGTTTGGATAGAAAATAGAATCAAAAAAGATAGTG
>JAHIYS010000049.1 GCA_018814965.1 Gammaproteobacteria bacterium | reverse complement strand
TAATATCATGGTTTGTTATGCCAGAAGAACTGCTAAAAAAACAAAAAATAGGGATTGATCAAGACACCCTAGCAAAATTAAAAGACGAACAATTCGCTAACACGGTTGATCCACAATTTGGCGTGTCAAATAAAAAGATCATATTTTTAAAATTGCTTTCATACTACTATGGATCTGAACAATCCACACAACCCACTCAAGCAGAAATTGCTGTTATAACTCCTCTTTTAAAATCTTTTAGAGGAGATACAGAATTCAATCAAGAATTAAAACAGGTGGCTCAAATGTCTCTAAGAGGCACTGGGATTTCAGGGGCTGTGATTGGTAACATAATCACATATACTTATAAAACTAGGCGACTTGATCTTTTTGTAGAAGCATTCGACAAACTGAATCGCAACTATAATAGAGTTGAAAACAATATGTCGCTTGATAAAGAGCACAAAATATCATTAGCCGAGTATTCAAGTATATATGACATTAGTAAAATAAAGCCCATCACAGATGAATTCATGCGGAAAGGTTTTTTTCAAAAAGATCCTGAATTAAAGCAATTTAGCGATCAGATCAATCGATCTTCAATAATAATAGAAAAGATAGAAGCCGACTTTAATGAGTCTTACGCACATAAACCTGGGAGTATAATTCTTGATAATACTATAAAAAAGTCCCTTAAACTTGGGAAATGCTTATCGTTCTTTGATAAACTTACTGATACTTTAGTTACCAAGCATACTCATGCTTCGAAATTATACAGCAGCGAACAAGGGCAATTTGTTTCTCACATCAACCCTAATCCTATGGATGAAAAGTTTACCCTAAGAGACTACCTTTATGCCGATGTATACAAAATAAATATTGATGCATTGATCCCTCAACAAGAAAAAGATAAATTATCCAGCGCTTTTGGTAAAAATTGGTTAAGTACTGTAAATGGAATATATGAGAAGATTGAAAGACAAATCCATGATAATACAGTACAGAAATTTAGCGCTTTATCTGCTTCTTCCGATGTTGAACAATATAAGGCCGGCATAGCTAGCATAGCATTTGGATTAGGTCATAAACAATTTTACGAGGAAGATTTTGATGAAATTCATAAGCAAATATTCGGGACCTTTTACCAAAAAAATGACCACAAGCTTCTTTGCTCTGAATTTGTCGCCCGTACTACAATTGCCGCACTAGTTGAGCTAAATAAAAGATTGGATGAATCTTTGTTAGATAAGGATATCAAATCAAAGGACCAAATTATTACAATACCTTTTGGCCAACATGAAAATCTGCATCGAATGCATCCTGATAGATTGCTCCAAGTTTTGACCGACGCAGGGTGCATCGAAAAGGATACAATGGTTCCAACTGTTGCAAGATTCTTTAAACAAATGCCTGAAGAAGAACTTGCTAGCGTTATAAAACCAGCTTTATAAGTGGGGCTGTTGCAAGCTGAAGTTTCTTGCTATTTTTCTCTGGGCCCCGTTTTTAAGGTGGCGACAGATCTTGATGGTTGTCGTCCCATGGCGAAGACCGCGGGATCGAGAATGCAATATTATCAGATTGCAAACATCTAAAATCTTTTATATTAATTTACCATCTTTTAGCTCAATCACTCGATCACTAAGGTCGACATAATTACGATCATGAGTGACAAATTTCGCAACTGCAAAAGGTCGGCTCTAAAGGCGAACAACAGGATATTGCGAGTAATCTAGAAATATATTTTGTAAAATTAGCTGTTTTTAGATTGCTTCGTCACTTTGCTTTTTACAATGACTGCAAAAACCCTAATCTTAGCTGCCCATTTTTATTATTTACAATACAAATGCGATATCATGACTTTTTTAAATAAACAAGCAATATATATACGCTGCCATGAATATTTTATCTGCTTTTAGAAAAAAAAATGCTATAATGCCGGCGCATTACACAATTAAGTTGTATTTTGTAATTGGTGAATATAGTTTCTAATTTGGAGAGGATAATATGTTAAAGAGTTTAAATTTTTTCCGTCCTGCACCACATATTCATAGATTACCCAAAGAACAGATTGATCCCACTTATAAAAAGCTTCGTATACAAGTATTTGCGGGTATTCTTATAGGTTATGTTAGCTTCTATCTAAT
>JAHIYS010000048.1 GCA_018814965.1 Gammaproteobacteria bacterium | reverse complement strand
TAGATGCATCGTTTAATCTTAACTTTTTTATCGGTCTCAAAAATAAAAGCATCACTGGAAATATTTATGCTTACTTTTGTTTTTCTTAGCTTCTGATTAATTTTTTTAAGCACTGGATAAACAACCGTTTTTAAAGGCACTTTTACTGCACAACCCAAACAAAATAAATTAAACGGTTTTTTTTCGCTTTTCAGTATGCAATCTCGAATTCGCGATGAAGGTAAAATTTCTGAATTCATTTTAGAACATTTCTTCTTTAGCGTCCTGTTTTTTAACCCTATCATCTTTAACAAAATTTTCCAGGATCTTCTCTAAACAAACACGACGAGAACCTTTTAATAAAACCATATCGCCTGGTTGCAAAATGCCTTTCAATACATGATATGTCTCTTCACTATCCAAACATTCAAGGACATTGATCTTAGACATACCACAGGCAATTACTGCTTCGGCCGTATACTTGGATTCCTCTCCCACGGTAACTAAGATATTAATTTCACTCTTAGCTATTACTTCTCCGAGCTGGCGATGAAAATTCACACTAAACTGTCCAAGCTCCAACATGTCCCCAAAAACTAGTATCTTTCTTCTTTTATCTCCTATTTCGGATAAAGTACCAATAGCCGCCTCCATGGACTGTGGATTGGCATTATAGCAGTCGGCTATTATCTGGATACCATTTAAGACAATTGTTTCCATGCGTAAAGGTGCCAGTTGGAAATCAGTTAATTGTTTTTTTACCTGTCCCATATCAATACCCAAGTAATCAGCTACAGCAATTGCTGCTAAGGCATTATAAACATTGTGCTTGCCTAGTATATTTAATCTAAACAAATGTTTTTTATTTACTAAAAATTCCAAACCACTATTCTTATTTGTAACATGCGAAGCGTAGTATTCGCAGTGCTCATTCAAGCCAAAGCCAACAAGTTTTGTAGTGTATTTTTTTGCCTGGCCATAAAGCTTTTTGTCATCAGCATTGACAATGGCCAAATCATTTAACCTAAGATTCTCCAACAACTCACACTTCGCACTAACGATATCAGAAGGTTTATTAAAAAATTCAAGATGCGCCTGGGCCACATTAGTTATTACCGCCATAGTGGGACAAGCAATATCCGCCAGATAACGAATTTCTCCTTTGTGATTCATGCCTAATTCCAGCACAACGGTTTGATGTTGAGAAGTAAGTTTTAATAAACTTAATGGTACGCCAATATGGTTATTAAATGACCCATAACTTTTTAAAATATTAAAACCTCCACTTAGTACAGCCGCAATCATATCCTTGGTTGTTGTTTTTCCATTTGAACCAGTAACGGCAATGACTGGGATATTAAACTTTTTTCTATAAGACTTGGCTATCTTGCCTAAAGCCAAAATCGTATCATCAACAGCCATGATTGGTTTATTTAGGGAGGCTATTTGCGGACGATTCCTTTTTAACCAAGCCCGTGAAACAAGCACACCCACTGCCTTCTTATTTATGGCTTGGTGTATAAAATTATGACCATCATATTTTTGACCGTTGATAGCGACAAATAATTCCCCCTCTTTAATCATCCGACTATCCGTAGATATGCCCGAAATAAAGCTGGTAGGTTTACCACCAATTAAATCCGCCTCTGTCCACGTTAATACTTCTGCTATCGTCAACATCATTTACCTTGCAAAATCTTTTTTGCCACTTTTCGGTCGTCAAACTTAATTGTCTTATTATTAAAAATCTGATACTGTTCATGTCCTTTGCCTGCAATTAAAACAAAATCACCGCTTTTGGCCAGAGAAATAGCCTCAGCTATAGCCTGTTGTCTATCCGAAATGACTTTATAATTGCTGAAATTAGTCGCAAAGCCGCCTTTGATATCGGCAATGATATCTTCCGGCTGTTCGTTACGCGGATTATCGTTGGTCAAAATCAAAAAATCAGATAGCTCACTAGCCACCCTCCCCATAAGCGGACGTTTTTGTTTATCGCGGTTTCCGCCACAGCCAAATACAGTCAGAATGCGTTTTGGCTTTAATTCGCGTAAAGTGCTTAGTACATTTCTTAACGCATCTTCACTATGGGCATAGTCAACAAATACCTTAAATGGTTTAGAGCTAATCACATATTCTAATCTTCCCGGAACAGATTCAAATTTTGCGATTGCCTGCTGTATTAAATAAAAATCTATCTTTTCCAAGACCCCAACACCGATACTGGCTAGCAAGTTATAAACATTATGCCGGCCAATAAGCTTTGTCTTTATGTCAAAAATTCCTTGCGGCGTTTTAACCTTAAATGCCGTTCCGTCCAAACCAAGCCTTATATCCTCGGCCTTAATTTCCGCATTCGGATTATCTATAGCATATGTCAAAACCTGACTGTGGACTATTTCTCTAAGTCGCAGTCCGTAGTGGTCATCAATATTAATTATACTACTATTATTATTATCTAAATTTGTAAACAACTTCGCTTTCGCCGCAAAATAATTTTCCGCAGTCAAATGATAGTCAAGATGATCCTGGGTAAGATTAGTAAAAATAGCAGTATGGAAATTTATGCCTTCTGTGCGTGATTGGTCTAAAGCATGGGACGAAACCTCCATGATGACATGAGTTAAGTTGTGATTAGCCATATGGCTAAAAAGATGCTGTAATTTGATAGCGTCAGGCGTGGTATTCGTGGCGGGCAAAATATGACCAGCAATTTTATACTCTATTGTACCGATAATACCTGGTTCTAACTTATTTTCTCTAAGGATACTTTCGATTAAAAAAGAAGTCGTGGTTTTGCCATTGGTACCAGTTATGCCAATAATCTTTAATTTCTTTGCCGGCTGCCCAAAAAATTCACTGGCCAGTTCAGCTAGGACTAAGCGTGGATTATCAACCCCAACAAATCTTACTTTTTTCCCAAAATTTTCCTTCACATAAGCCAAATCTTTTCTTTTCTCATATATGACTATACTGGCTCCGCGTTCTACGGCCTGCGGGATAAAATCATGGCCGTCATATTGTGAGCCCTTAATCGCTACAAAAACAAAGCCTGAACCAACTTCACGTGAATCTACGCTTATACCCCGGATGATAAAGTCATCATCACTATTACTATTTTGATCACCGCTTAATAATTTTAAGATATGTCGGGCATACATTTAATCCAACTCCGTACTTTCAATGTTTTTTGTTATAACGGTGTTTGTCTTCGGAACATTCAGATATTTTAACACTTTTTCAGCAATTTCCTTAAAAACCGGAGCGCTGACTAAGCCACCATAATAAAATGGCTTTGGTTCATCAAAAATAACGGTGATTACAAAACGCGGTTTGTCTACCGGAGCAAAACCGATAAATGAAGCTATAAAGCGCTGATGCGAATACCCCCCACCTGGCTCAATCTTTTGTGCTGTTCCGGTTTTTCCAGCGGTATCATAGCCATCTATCTGAGCTCTTCTGCCAGTCCCGCTATCTACTACTTTTTTTAAAATTTGTTTCATGACTTGGGCTGTCTCAAAAGCAATAATGCGCTGCCCAGGATCTTTCCCGGGTTCATAAATAATCTCTGCGTTATTATCAATAACCTGCTTTAATATTCTTGGCTTAACTAAATAGCCATTGTTAGCAATTACGGCCAGAGCTCTGGCCATTTGTAAAACAGATACACACACTTCCTGCCCCATGGGAATAGCCGATATCGATAATTTAGACCACTCAGATACTGGTCTTATGAATCCAGGTGTTTCACCTGGTAAATCGATACCGGTCATTTTGCCAAAGGCAAATTTTTTAATATAATTAT
>JAHIYS010000047.1 GCA_018814965.1 Gammaproteobacteria bacterium | reverse complement strand
GCATAACAAACCATGATATTAGTGATAATTATAATTTTTGTTTATGGTATTAATAACTTCATAAATAAAATTTGCCAAATTGTTTGCAAACGATGGATCATCGATATTTTCCTGGCATTGAAAGAGAATGTATTCTCTTGCAACATATTCAAGAACTTCGTTATGTAATTCTGATAATTGTTTAAGGAATATATAATCTGGGAGTGCAGTTACTATTTTTCTTATTATCATCCAGAGATCTTTTTGGCAAACTCCCATGACATTGGAGAACTTGGAATCACGAGATTCATGATCAGATAAGTGATTTTGAGATATATCTGATACGTAATAAAAAAGGTCTTTGGCAAATTTTTCTTTTCTAGTATTCATATTCTGAGCCTAAAATATCTCGAGTCAGTAAATATCTGGCGCCTAAATTTGTAAAGTTCACAGGCTAAATAACCCACAACCAACTGGTTAAGCGCCCAAAGCTTGCTCTATAGCTACATAATTTTATGTAATTCTAACGTAATATGCCAGCTACTTTTGGATTCAATGAGTCAAAGTATGCCACAAATTATCGCAAAAGTCCCACAAAAAACTAAGGAATTATTCGGGACTTGAACCCTTTACCTTTATCGAATAGTAGCTAAGATAGAGATTGAATAGTATTATTCATGCTATGGAAGAATCTAAAATATTGTTGTTAAATCAGATCAGCAAAGTTTATCGGATGGGCGATAATCAATTGTACGCCCTTAATGATATAAATTTAACTATCAAGGAGGGCGAATTCATAGTTATCTTGGGCCCGAGCGGCTCTGGTAAAACAACTCTATTAAATATCTTAGGTGGCACCGATAGGCCAACCTCAGGGACTATGCTTTTTAAAGATCGAGATCTTAGCCAAGCATCAGATTATGAATTAACGATGTATCGTCGTAATCAGATCGGATTCATTTTTCAGTTTTATAATCTATTGCCAACTTTAACTGCGATAGAAAATATTGAAGTAGCAGCAGAGATTGCTAAAAATCCTCTAGCACCTAAAGAGGTTTTAAAAATAGTAGGATTAGAAGGTTATGCAAAACATTTTCCAGCACAAATGAGTGGAGGCCAACAGCAACGGGTTGCGATCGCTCGTGCTTTAGTAGGGGATCCTAGTATTTTACTTTGTGATGAACCGACAGGAGCGTTAGATTCAAAAACTGGTCAGGTTGTTATTGATCTTCTTAAAAATCTCTCTACAAAGCTTCACAAAACCGTTTTATTTGTCACCCATAATCGTAATTTTACCGATCTTGGTGATCGAGTGATTGAGCTAAAAGATGGTAAAGTTGAGATTGGGAGTAATGCTTGAGTTTTATCATATTAGCCTAGCCTGAGATTGCATCTTATTCGTCATTGCTATAAGAGTAACGTAATTCGTTGACAGGGTTTCTCTTAAAGCAGTGTCGGTAACTTTCTACCTGATGCCTTGTATGTCATTGCGAGGAGTGAGCATAGCGAACGACGTGGCAATCCAATTTCCCGAAGGGATAAATATAACAGCCTAGCCTAAGCCTCGCTTTGTGTGCGAGGCGCGGGGCTGGGGCAGATAAATCTAAGCTCGAAGAGCGCAATAAAGTTCTTTGGTTTAGATTATTTTCTCGATAATACATTTCTCTCTTCGATCTTTTAATTCAATTTCAATTACACCCAGTCCTCGGCCGTACAAAACAGCGTGCGGCTTGAGTTATTATTTGATTCTTAAAGCTATAGAGCTTTATTTGCAATCAAAATATTGGCAATATCCACTTTCAGTAAATCCTGGTTCGGTCATATTGGTTTTAGGATTAAAAAGATCTCCGTGGTATGTATAGCCATCATACGATTTGCCTGTCATTGGCATAGTGCAGCAAATTATATTGGCGCAAAATAGTGCACTGTTATTTTTATTTAAACACCAGAGATTATCAAAATCTATTTCTGTATAGTTATTTACTTTGTTCCATGGGAAGCATTTATTGCCATCTTCACACAAAGCGCCACTTACTACAGATTTTTCATTTTGAGTTAACTTGATCATGGCTGATTAGATTAGCTTAGTTTAATTTTCTTAATTATTCATCTCTGCTGTTGGCTGAGAAACTATTAGGTCCTTAATGGTTAGCCCTTTTTGGATTTCTATCAATTGATCGGTTTTTATTCCAGGGACTACAATTTGTTTATAAAGTTTATTATCCGCCACTTTAAAAACATAAAAATTACCTTGTGGGTCTTGAAGCACGCTGAAGCGGGGGACAATTAAAGCCTGCTTTTTACCCTGACCAACTTTAAAAGTTGCCTGTAAGCGATACCCATCGCCTAAATTTACCTTTTCAGGATTATACAAGCTCATTACTACATTAACTCTTTGTTCATCTACTCCTAGAGCAGATTTCTTAGTAAACCCGGCCGGATCGATCCGTTTAATTCGTCCATAGATAGAGGTGAGGTCGTCAAAGCTGGTTAATATAACTATTTCGCCAACTTTTAGTCTAGATGCTTGTTGAGTTAATACTTCAGAAACCACTTCTAGTTCATTGAAATTACCTATTTTTAATAGCTTGGTGCCATCGCGAAGCCAAGTGCCACCTTCGGAGTAACGATTAAGCACAATACCATTAATTGGCGAAGTTAAAGTTGCCATTTTAAGATTGTATTCGGCAATTCTAAGTGCTGCTGCAGTTTCTTTTATCTGTGCAGCCATAACTTCGGCTTCAGCTAGAGCATTGTCATAATCAGATTTTGATACGAACCCTTTTTTCACAAGCTTTTGTTGGCGATTTAACTCATTACGCTTATATGCATAATAGGCCTTCATTGTTTCAAGGCTTGCCGCTGTTTTTTTGAGGTTTTGTTGCAAAGGATACAGAGTTAATTGAGCAACAACTTGATCTTTGAGAACTTTATCCCCAGGTTCTAAAGTTATCCTTTCTAGATTACCAGAGATCGGCATATCGATATCATAGGTTTTTGAGAGTCGAGTTTTTGCAAGTTCGGTAAAGGTTTGTTGAATAGCGCCAATTCGGGGAGAAACTGTGTTAATTTCGCTTTTTTTACACCCGGATAAATATAAACTTAAAAAGAATATTCCGAAAATAATTTTTAAATAGTAGAAATATTTTTTCATACCAAGCTATTCCCGAGTGTTTAAAATCGCAAACCAATCCATTTTCTTAATGACATGATAAATGATTAGTTGGGAAATTAAAACAAAAACCACCATAATTATTCCCGATTCAAATAAGCGGATAGGGTTTATTACAAAAGGGATCTGAAAGGTTTCAGTACTATAAGTAATACTCATCAGATAAGAAAAATATATACCTCCACCGAGCCCTAATAGTATGCCAACAAGATTTAATATGGCGCTTTCACCTAAAAAAATATGCCAAACTTGAGTATTTGTGTAGCCTAAGACTCGCAAACTTGCAACATCTCGCTCCCGCTCATTAAGGGAGATCATTGCAGTGTTAACGATTGTACCAATTGCAATAATTGCTGCCATTGCAATCATAATAAACATAGAAAATGTCATAAATTGATTCATGGTTTGAATTAATAATTTTTTCGCAGTGAGACTGTCTACCAAATTAATCATTGGTGCAAATTGATTTATCCTTTTAATAAATAGTTCTTTGTCAGCAGGTGATTTTAATTTGAATAAAATATTTGTTGTTAGCCAGCTATTGCCTAACATTTGGCTCAGCCAAACTTGATCAGCATAAACAGCAAAACCTAGATAAGAGGGAACTACTTGCATAATTGGAGCCTTTTTAATATCACGACGTCCAAGCAAAGGTTTAACTAAAACGTAATCTCCAACTTGTACGTTTAAAATTTTAGCTAGAATCTCAGTTATAACTAAACCATTTTGCTCAACTGATATCTGCTTGCCTGCTTTATCCAAAGGGGTAAAAAGAGTGGTATGGGGCGGTAAACCAGTAATTCCAAGTCGTTTTATATGTGCACCATATTTAATTTCTGCTGGAATATTTAATTGAGTTTCAATTCTTGCCACGCCGGGGATATTTTTAACTTGTTGCATAATATCAGCGCCGAGTGGATCACGTAGAGTCAAATTATAATCTTGATGTTGTGTTTCTTCATAAGAAAAACCGATCATCTTATCCATTGAGTCGACGAAGCTTAGAGAACTAAAAACTAGTGAAGTTGCTAATAAGCTAGCTAAAATGGTTACGAGACTACGAAAACGGTTGCGAAAAATTGTGCGTAAAATCATTTTACTTCGAAAAGATATTTTTTCCCAAAATATAGGGATCTTTTCTAGCAGCAAATGATGAGAGCTTTCAGGTGTCGGGAATTTCATTGCTACAGCCGGAGATAACTTTATGGTTTTAATGGCGCCGAATAAAGAACCGAACAAGGCACTTATTATAGAGATCAAAATGCCGATAG
>JAHIYS010000046.1 GCA_018814965.1 Gammaproteobacteria bacterium | reverse complement strand
CCACTGCCACTGCCAGGTATGCCACCATTACCAGGTTTCCTATAATTGATTTTTTGATAAAAAACTCAAAAATCGTGAATAAAAATTAAGGGGCCAAGTCTCAACAACCGACAACGGGGAATTATTAAATTAGTTTGACCCCACGGCTTCTCTAATTTATGGAATTTTCTGGGTACCGGCTTTCGCCGGTACGACAGAAAGTTGATTTAAGCAAACACATAAACTCGAAAATTGTAGTGATCTATTAGGGTAGGGTCTGAGTCCATTTTATTGCCTACCTTAAAATTTTAGAATGCAACGTTCTCATTTAGGGCTGGACTTGACCCCATGATCTTTTACAACTCGCTATGATCAGTTGAACCTGAGCCAAAAATTGCACGATATGTACCTTTAGTGTCCTCATAAACATTTAAAAAGCCGCTTAATACAGTGCCAAATACTATATGGCCAATTTTATTTACAATAAGTGTTACACCAAGAGCTGCTACGGTTTTTATAGAGGCTGGAGTATGAAATTTAGCTAATTGCGACCATGCTTGTTGTCCAAAGTAGGCTCCAATAAGAGTTCCTATTGAGCCACCGATACTAGATGCAGTATCATTTTTACCACCAGATACGTAATTGATTTCTTCTTTGTTTAATTCAAGAATTTTATTCATAAGATACCTCCTTGTTTTGAAAATGAGAGCTGGTGATTTCCTAATCACCAGAGATGAGATTATAGCATGGGGATTTATTTTGGTCATTATCGAGCTTAGGTTTATAAATTGAGATTTTTTTAGGCAAAGATAGGGTTATGATCAGCAATTTAGTGTCAGATAAGACCCTTTTGAGGGATATATAAGATTAATATCATATAAATATTGTTTTAAATTCAAACAGTTATAGTTAAAACCTCGTTGTTTTTCAATGATTTTAATATTACCCTTGAATTTAGGTGGCATTAACCTATATAATACCCGCCTCATTAGGCCTCAAGTCCAGAATTGAGGTTGTGAAATTGATCGCGGGGTAGAGCAGTCTGGTAGCTCGTCGGGCTCATAACCCGAAGGTCATAGGTTCAAATCCTATCCCCGCTACCAAAATTATATGTAGGGTATATAAATGCTAGGAAGCTGATAGAATTTTTGATTTAAAATGGACATAAAATAGATAAGTTGGATTTTAAGAAATGGGCGTGATGCCCATTTTTTATATTTGATCATAATAAATTGCTTGTAACTTATTGTTAATTATGAAAATTAATCATGAACAAATAGAGAAATTAGTTACTCCGGTAGTAGAGGCAATGGGTTATACCATTTGGCATATGGCGATACATCAAGCCAAACGAAATGCTCTATTACGTATTTATGTTGATCTCCCATCAGGTGATGAACGTAAAAGTGTTAGTGTTGATGATTGTGGCCTCATAAGTAAACAGGTTGGGGCATTATTAGAGGTAGAGGAAGCAATTTTAGGAAGTTATGTTTTGGAGGTCTCATCGCCGGGATTGAATCGCTCGTTATATAAATTAGAGCATTATCAGCGGTATGTTGGTAGTAAGATTCGTATGGTTTTACGCCAACCCCGAGATGGGCAACATGATTTTACAGGGACGATACAAGAGGCATTTGATAATACATTAAAATTATTAGTGGGTGATCAGGTTATTGTTTTTGAATTAACCGATATTTCTAAGGCTAAATTAATTTTAGATTTTTAAGGTGAAAAAACATGAATAAGGAAATATTACTAGTTGTAGACTCAGTATCTAACGAAAAAGATATGGAAAAAGATGTAATTTTCCATGCTATTGAAAGTGCTTTGGAAGCAGTTACTGCAAAACGTTATCCCGAAGAGGTTGATATCAGAGTTGCAATCGATCGTAAAACGGGTGATTACGAAACATTTCGTCGTTGGACCGTAATTAGCAATGAAGAAGAATTGGAGTTCCCTGGAAAACAAATGACGCTTTCGCAAGCACAAACAGTTGATGTACAGCTCGAGGCTGGTGATATTGTTGAAGAGCCTATAGAATCAGTTGAATTTGGTCGTATTTCAGCGCAATTAGCAAAGCAAGTTATCATGAGAGAGATCCGTAATGCCGAGCGTGAGGATATTATAAAGCGCTATATGGAATTGATTGATACCATGATGATGGGTGTAGTTAAAAAAGTTAATCGGGATAATATTATCTTAGATATGGGTAATGGTGTTGAGGCAATAATTTTGCGTGATGGTATGTTACCCAAAGAAGCTATTCGGTTACATGATAGAGTGCGTGCGATATTAGTTAGTGTTCGTGATGATAGTAAAGGTCCAATGCTTGTTATGAGTAGGACTGTACCTAAATTGTTGGTTGAGTTATTTAAATTAGAAGTTCCTGAAATCAATGAAGAGGTTATTAACATTAAAGCAGTGGCTCGTGATCCAGGTTTACGCGCAAAAATAGCGGTAAAAACCAATGATGGGCGTATTGACCCTATTGGGGCTTGTATTGGTATGCGTGGCTCAAGGGTGCAAAATGTTTCTAACGAACTCGGTGGAGAGCGTATTGATGTAATTTTATGGGATAGCGATCCCGCGCAACTTGTAGTTAATGCAATAGCTCCAGCAGAAATTGCATCTATTGTGGTTGATGAAGATGGAAAGACTATGGATATAGCTGTAAGAGAAGATCAATTAGCTCTTGCGATCGGTCGTAATGGACAAAATGTTAAATTAGCTGGTGAATTAACTGGCTGGAAATTGAACGTTGTTAGTGTTGATGAAGCAGAGCGTAAAATTAAAAACGAAACAGAAAATTTAGGAACCATATTTACTGAAAATTTAGCGGTTGAAGATGATTTGGCAAATATCTTGGTGCAAGAAGGATTTCATACTCTAGAAGATGTGGCACATGCCCCGGTTGAAGACCTTTTAGCTATTGAAGGGTTTGATAAAGAGATTGTGGAAGCGTTGCGTAATCGTGCACGAGACGTTTTATTAGAACAGGCTTTATCCACTAAAACTGATGCGGGTGCGGTTGAACCAGCACAAGATTTGCTAGAATTAGATGGTATGACACGACATATAGCTTATGTTTTAGCTAGCAAAGGGACTGTGACTAGAGAAGATTTAGCTGAACAAGCTGTGGATGATTTGAGTGATATCGAAGAGTTGAGTAAAGATGATGCGGCAAAACTTATTATGGCTGCGCGTCAGCACTGGTTTGAGTAAGAGCTTGTTTTGCTCTGCTATTGCAAATCTAGTTATAGTTGATTTGTATAGATAGAAAATTATAGTTAAATAGAAGAAAAATTTTTATGGCAGATATTACAGTAGAACAGTTAGCTAAAATGGTAGGTATTCCCTCGAAGCAGCTTTTGCTGCGTTTAAAAGATGCGGGGATTGAAGTAGGTGATACAAATCAAACTATTACAGATGCACAAAGAAACCTGCTATTAGGCCATCTTAAATCATCTCATGTTGCAACTCCTGAAGCTCCACCAACGACTTTAAAGCTTAAAAAATCCTCTGCCGCAGCAGCTCCAGGACGCAATGTAATTAGTGTTACAGTGCGTAAGCGTCGTATGCATTACGATGTTGATAAGGAGCTCCAAGCTGAAGCAGAAAAAGTTCGGCGGCTTGAAGAGGAGCGTCAAGCAAGAGAAAAACAACAGGCTGAAATTAAAAATAAAATTGCTGCTGATAGCAAAGTATCGGCTGAAGATAAACAGAAAAAAGCTACGATTACTCCTGAGGTAAAGCTACAAGAGATAAAACCTAAAGTTTCAAAAGAGTCTGAAGTAGTAGCCAGACCTAAAAAACGGTTTCAAGGTGATGTTAAACAGGCCCCAAAGAAAATTCCAAAGTCTATTGGTGGTAAAAACAAAGAGGTTGAAGTAACTGAAGCTCCAGTGTCGGAGCCTTCGTTGGTTGTAAAGGAGGTCTCTATTCCTGAGACGTTAACTGTTGCTGAATTAGCACAAAAGATGGCAATAAAAGCTACAGAAGTTATTAAGACGATGATGAAAATGGGTGCAATGGCAGCCATCAATCAAGTGCTTGATCAGGATACAGCAGCGTTAGTTGCTGAGGAGATGGGGTTTAAAACTAAATTAATAAAAGAGGATGTTTTAGAGGATTCTCTAACCTTATTAGATGATGATGCCGGTGCTTGTGAATTTTTGCCACGTGCGCCAGTTGTTACTATCATGGGCCACGTTGATCATGGTAAAACATCTCTTCTAGATTATATTCGACTGACAAAAGTTGCTTCACGTGAAGCTGGTGGTATTACTCAGCATATTGGCGCTTATCATGTTGAAACTAATCGTGGCATGATAACTTTTCTTGATACTCCAGGTCATGAAGCATTTACTGCTATGCGTGCGAGGGGTGCTAAATGTACTGATATTGTAGTTTTGGTTGTGGCTGCTGATGATGGTGTTATGCCTCAGACAGCGGAAGCCATCCAGCATGCGCAAGCTGCTAAGGTTCCATTAATTGTGGCTATCAATAAAATTGATAAGCCAGAAGCCAAT
>JAHIYS010000045.1 GCA_018814965.1 Gammaproteobacteria bacterium | reverse complement strand
CTGGTTTTTTAGCAACTTTTCTTACAACTTTCTTTGCTGGTTTTTTTACAACTTTTTTTACAATTTTTTTAACAGCTTTTTTTGCTGGTTTGGCTTTCTTTTTAACGGCCATAAAATTTCTCCTTAAGTATTAATAATAGTTACTTCTCCAAAAATCCCAAGAAGCACGATATATACTAAATCAATAATAGCTTTTTGCATAGCTTTTTTTTGTATTTAGTTTTTTTTGGATATTTAAGATTTTTTTAGTAAGTTTTTTTATGTCCAGTTTCTTTCAACCAGAAAGTTAAAACAAATCCTAATAAAAATCCAATCGGCAAAATAGTTAAAGCTAGTTGATAGTTTGCAGCTGAATAAATGCGTATCCCATCTAGAGTTCTCCCTGACCATGCTGCGTCTAAAATCTTTCCAACTAGCGGTTGAGCAGTGCTTCCGCTTATCATAATTAAGAAGTTGGTAAATGCCGAAGCAGTTGCAATTAATGTCTTGGGGTTGTTTTCGCTGCTTACTGCAAAGCACAATACTTCACAACTTGAAAAAACACCAAATAAGAAAGTTAGAGTGTATAGTAACTTCATGTTCATTTGAGGCAGATAAATGATTAAGGCAATTAAAATAGATGATATCAGACAGCCAACAGCAATTGGGATTTTCCGCGAATTAGTTATATCGGAAATATAGCCAATTAGCGGACTACCAACTAACCACCCTAAAAATACTAATGAGCATGCTAGGCCGGCACTATAGACGGAGGTTTGATAGATAACAGTTAATGAGCGAATTCCCCACATCTCAGCAAATGCTGATAGTGATAAGTACATTAGGCACCCGATAAAGCCATTGATCCACATTTGAGGATTTTTAAGTATTTTGAGAAATCCGATGAAAGTTTCGTAGTATTGGGGTTTTGTATTGATTTTATTTTTTCGTGAAGCTCTATCTTCTGGTTTGTCACGAACAATTAGCCAGATTAAAGGGACTAAACATACACCAACTATAGTGCCAATGTTTATGGTTTGTTTCCAGCCTAGGTTCTGGACAAACGAACCTAATATGGTGATTTGGAATATGGCGCCAAGCATGCCAAGAGCGGTTGCTAATCCTACGAATAGAGCAAAAAAACGCTGGGGTAACCAGGAGTGAGTAAGTTTTAGTACGCATACGAAAGCAAATGCACTACCAAATCCTATTAATGCTCTACCAATCGCCGCAACCAGAATGATATCTGAAATGCTAAAAACATAGCTGCCAATTGTACAGGTAATTACTGCTAGGGTAAGAATACGTCGAGGACCGTATAGGTCTAATAACATGCCAACGATGATTTGCATTGGGGTATAAGCAAAATAAAAGAAAGCTGAAAGTATTCCGAATTCGGTTGCGGTTGCTTGAAAGGTTTGCATCAATTCTGGGACCATGACGCTTGGTGCAATGCGAAGTAAGTATTCATAACAATAAAAAATTGCAGCTAAAGTGCAAATAATCCAACCTAATGTAGAATTTTTGATTTTGATCATTTTTAAGCCTCTTATCGCAAATAAATAAGTCCAGATTCTATTGAGTATAATTTAATGGGAAATTGGGAAAAAACATACACTACCAAAATATATATGCGATAGTAAACAGAATGTGATAAATAAAACATATTGACTTGCTATGATATATTTCTTTTTGACGGTTTTAGGGTTTTCATAGTAGCTCTAAATTTGCCTGGAGCAGATCAAATGGGCAAGGTGATAGTCTGATCATTTAGTCAACTGGGATTATGCAATTGTACTGACGTTGGCTAAAACGGCTAAACTCGCCGCTAGATGTTACGTATATGCCAATGGCTAATACCAGTTTGGGTTCATGGATAGCTCCTAAGTTGCAATTAATTCATTTTTTATATAGCGAGAAATTGGTCTTAAAGAGAGTGTCCTAGATATTGGATCGGGCATGAATTGACGCGCTAACTTAGGAAAGGTTGAGCTTATCTTGGGGTGGTAATTTTGATAAACCGCTATAAATTGTGTTTATGAGGCTGAAATATCTAAATTTTTTTGCTATTATTCTTTGGGTCTTAGTTCTTTAACTCGGTGACAGAGTTCTATGGTTGTCGTTTTGAGGCTTAACATATCTTAAGTTTAATAACTGTCGTCGGGTGGCAAAGACTGCTGGATCTGGCATGTAAGATCGATAGATTTTGGCAGCCTCTTTGTTGGAAGAAGCCAGAATTCGTGTTTCTGGCTGAGCTAACAGATTGATTATTAATAACATTAAGATTTAAAATTTATTATGAATTCATTGGATAAAAAATTATTTGATCTTGATAAGGTTGATTTTTTTGAGCAAACCTTTGAAAACCTTGATTGTAGCTTAAAGGCAATTCAAAATAAGTCGTTCGAAAATTGTTGTTTTAAACGCTGTAATTTTGATGGTTGTAGTTTGCTAAATTGTAAGTTTATTGATTGTGAATTTGCTCATTGTACTCTTAATGAGATTATTATAACTAATTCTGGTTTTTCAGGGGTTGTTTTTGAACACTCAAAACTAATGGGTGTTAATTGGGCTATGGCTAAATGGCCCCAGATAAAATTATTAAGTTTGATACATTTTTATTCTTGTAATATTAGTTGCTCAAGTTTTTTTGGATTGGGTCTTTCAGAAATTAATATTTGGGAGTGTAAGGCTCATGATGTTGATTTTAGAGAGGCTGATTTATCTTATGGTAATTTTGTGCGTACCGACTTTCATCAGAGTATGTTTGTTAAAACTAATTTAATGAATGCTGATTTTTCAGAAGCTATTAACTATAATATAGATGTTAGTTTGAATGAGGTTAAAAAAGCCATATTTACGCTTCCCGATGCTATTAATCTCTTGCAACATTTAGGAATCCAAATAGATAATTAGATAACGTAATTCCTAGATTAAAGATGTTTTAATGAGTCGTAGCAAAAGATTGCCCAAACTGGATCTTGTTGATCTTAAACTGGGCGCCATGAACTTATTGCCTTGTATGCTAAAACTAACATAGAGTTGAGTTTAAGATTGATCCCTTTTATTTTATCCCTAGATTCTTTTATGTCATTGTAAAGATCTTTTATATTCCTCTTTATTTATATATTTTAGTAGACATGTGATGTTTTGGTTTATATTTTTCAATGTTTTTCTAAGATTTTATCTAGATGTTCAGTAACTACTGAAATAATCTCATTTTTTAATAAAGTGACGGGTGAATTTGTTTTCGATAGTTAGTTTGAATGGTTTTAATATGACAGCTTAAATTCTGCAGCAAGCAAGCTCAAATGTAACGTCGTCAGAGGTCTGGGCAGCACGACCAGTTATATCTAAGGTAAAAAAGTGTATGGCAAGGCGGTAACGGCCAACACTGATTTCTGGGAAAAGATTTTCATTTTCTGGGATTCTAATTCTAATCATTTGGTATGAGAGGCTTGGGTCTAGGTTGGTTTGATAAAAGCCACCATGTGCCGTTGTTGTATTAAAATTAGCGCTTTCTCTAGTAAGTTTTAATATTGTGTTTATGATGTCTTGTAATAAAGAGATGTGTTTAAACCAGGCAAGCAATTGTTGTTTGTTGACCGATGATTTTTGTTGTAGCCATAATTGATAAGCAGGCAGACTAAAGCCACATGTTCCTGCAGGGGTGTATAGACGTTGTTGAATTGTATTTAAAAATTCATTTTCACGTAATTCTTGTCCAATTTTTTTTTGATTGGCATGTAAACTGTCAATTAGAAGGTCAATTTGTTGCAACGCATCATTTAATTTTTGTTTATCGACATCTTGGAGTTTTTCTAAGTGAGAAAAGGTTTGTAGATATTGGTTCAGCGTTTGGTAAAATTTGTTTTTGATGTCAGGGCGATCTATAGCTTGTAAAATCTCTAAAATTGTTCTTAACATTTGATGAGTGTCCCAAATGGATTCTCTAGTCAAATAATGATCGGCTTGGGCAAACAAATACTCGAGACGTAAACAGAGGCGGACTTGCTCATTTAAAGGTTGTTCATAAATCATAATTTTAGACAAATTATTATATAGCTGATTTTACAGCATACCATGTTTTTAAGTTATACTTAAGTAGAAATCGTGTAATTTTTTAACTTCCTTTTTGAGGTTTTCTAAAGAGGTATTGTTTTGAATAACATCGTCTGCTTTTTGTAAGCGGATTTTACGTTTGGTTTGAGTTTTAATGATCTCTTTGATCTGCTTAATGCTACTATAATCTCGTTTGCGGGCGCGATTAATCTGGTTTTTTTGGGAGCAATCTATGACCAGTATCCTATCTAGCTTAATCATAAGTTTAGTTTCAAAAAGCAAGGGGATGCTCATGATGCAGTAAGGAGCTTTTATTTTGCTGGCTAGTTTCTTCATGAGAGTAAGGATTTTGGGATGGAGGAGGTTTTCCAGCCAAATGCGTTTTTGCGGGTTATAAAATACTACTTCTCTTAATTTCCTTCTGTTTATCTTTTTTTGGGGGGTCAGAAAGTTTGTGCCAAAGTGGGATATTATTTTTTTATAGGCTATGGTGCCTGGTTGGGTAAGGTCATGGGCAATTTTATCGGCGTCAATAACCGGTATTTTGAGTTTAGTAAAATATTTGGTTACGGTTGATTTGCCACAGCCAATACCGCCAGTTAAGCCAATTTTTAACACAATATTTCCCCGTACTTACATTAAGTAGTAATTGTACCAATTTAGAGCGGATTGTCCCCAAAACAGGGCCAACCAACCAGCGGTAGCTATATATGGTCCGAATGGTAACGGTTTGTTAAATCTATGTTTTTTGCTTAGAATTAGGGTGATGCCGATGATCGCTCCAACCAACGATGCGGTAAATATAATTAGTGGTAAAACTTGCCAGCCAAGCCAGGCGCCAAAGACAGCCAAGAGTTTAAAGTCACCATATCCCATTCCTTCTACCTTACGTATCATTTTGAAAATTTTAGTAATACTCCATAAAAAGAGATAGCCGCTCGTAGCTCCTATAATAGCATTTTGAGGTGAGGTAAAAATGCTATTAGTGTTTAATAATAAACCTAACCATATTAATGGCATTGTGATTTGATCTGGTAGTAGTTGTTCTTCTAAATCAATAAAAATGGCCGCAATTAAAGCCCAGGTTAAAACTAAAATGGGGAATGTTTTAATTTGGATCCCAAGATGCATTACTATAAAGATAGTAGCGATACAGCTTAAGATCTCAATAGTTGGGTAGCGCAATGATATATGAGCCTTGCATTGGTGGCATTTACCATGAAGTATAATATAGCTAATTACAGGGATATTTTGCCACCATAAAATCTGGGCTTTGCATTTAGGACAATGAGAGCTTGGGGTTGCAAGGTTTATGGATTGATGTTTTGTTGATAGTTTCTGGTGAAAATACTCAATCCATGATTTTTCATATTCATTTTTTATGGTTATGGGGAGGCGGTAAATCACAACGTTCAAGAAGCTGCCAACTATCAAGCCCAGTACCCCCGCGCCAATTATAATGGTTAGATAATCTATTTGAAAAACATCTATTATATTCATGATTTTTCTACTATGATTTTATGATAACGGTTTTTATCTATCAGTATTTTAACATTTTTATGGCGTCTCATGAAAGGCTTAACCTGGATATTTCATAAGTTATCGTTATGAGAGGTAAAGTAAACCACAAAGACAAGGCACAAATTTGGCAGGATTGCCAAATTTTGCAACTGCCAAAGGCAGGCCCGTAGGGCGAAGGTACAGGAGGTACCTGAGTAAAAGTGAATTTTATGCCAGGAGCATAGTGTCTCCTATGTGGCTGGTATAAAATTCAATTTTAACGCGGTATTTGCAGAGTTATTTTGCCTCGTAATAGATAATCCTAAATCCGTGAGTTGAAACCGTTATGAGAGGGTTTAAGATATTGAAGATAGTGATTTTATTTTGAAAATTTTTTTGAAACCGTACTCACCCCTACGGTGAAAACAAATTTTCAAAAAAATCATTAGATTCATTATATTAAACGCCCGTAATAGGTTTCAACTCACGGATTTAGGATAATTTACGAAATATCCGTGTTAAGGGTTAAATTATTGTCCCAAGACGTAATAGTGGCAGATACATCCCAATAACCAAACCACCCACCAGTATTCCCATAATTATCATAATTAATGGTTCAAGCAGATTGTTCAAATTATCGGTCAGGTTGTTTAAATTTTTATTATAAATTGCCGATACTTTTTCTAACATAATATCCAGCGCTCCTGTTTCCTCGCCAAGCGCTATTAATTGAATAACCTGATCTGGAAATAAATTTTGTTTTTGGAGCGCATGATGCAATGATTTTCCATTGGTGATTAATGATGCTGTTTTTTGAAGGGCTAATTTATATTGGAGATTCGATATTGTAGCTGTGGAAATATTTATTGCTGTAAGCAGCGGTATTCCCGCTTTTAAAGTTAAGCTCAGTGTTTTAGTAAGGCGATAAATGATTGCATAGATCAAAATATTTTTTATTAATGGCAGTTTTAAACTTATTTTTTCTAGAAAGTTACGATAAAGGATTGATCGGTGATGCGCTATTTTTGAGCTTATTATAAGGATTATCAAGCCACTCAAAATAACTCCCCAGTATTGTTGCATTAGCTTGCTAAGATTAATGATAATTTGGGTATAGGTTGGAATTTTGGCTCCAAAATCATTAAACATGGTCGCAAACCCAGGGATAACAAAAATCAAAAGAATGGTAGTGACTAGTATTGTTACAGCTAAGATTGTGCATGGATAGAGTAATGCTTTTATGATTTTACGATTTTGCTCCTCATTTTTTTTAAGATAATTTGTAAGTTCAGATAGCATTATGTCAAGAGTTCCAGATTGTTCCCCAGCGTCAATTATTCCGCATGCTAATGAGGTAAAGTATTGGGGATGTTGTCTTAAGCTTTGGTGTAGGGTTTTTCCTTCGCTAATTGAGTGTCGACAGCTTATGATTAGATCTTTTAGTTTGGTATTTTTATTATCTTCAATGATAATGTTAAGGGCTCTAATTAGGGGAATATTAGCGTTAATTAAGATGGTAAGTTGTTCAATAAAAAGGGTTATCTGTTTGGTTTTTATTTTAGAATAAAACTGGAGGTTTAGGGTATGCCTAAGTTTTATTTTTAGAGGAAAAATGTTTTGTTTAAGTAGATTATTCTTTAGTTCTAAATGATTAGCTGCAGTTTCAATTCCAGACAATTTTATGCCATCACGATTAAGGCCGGTCCAGATATATGTTGTCATCTGTTATGTTACCACGCTATTGATTTCTTTAAGGCTGGTGATACCCATTTTTACTTTATTTATGGCGGAATTACGTAAGGTTGGTAATTTTAGAATGTTCATCTGTTTTTCAATTTCATTTATATAGTTATGATTCATTATCATATTATTGATAGAGGGAGTTATCGGGAGCATTTCAAAGATTGCTGTTCTGCCATGATACCCATCATTACAATTTTTACAGCCAACAGCGGTATAAGTTTTGCTATCTAGTTCTAAATTATTTTCGGTCAAAGTAGCAGCTGGTAAATTTTGGAGCATTTTGCAATCGGGGCATAGTTTTCGAATCAAGCGTTGCGCGATGATTAGTTTTAGTGCTGATGCCAGGTTAAACGCTGGGATCCCCATATTTAATAACCGGGTTAGACTTGCGATGGCGGAATTGGTGTGTAGTGTTGCTAGAACCAAATGACCGGTATGAGCAGCCTTAAGTGCTATTTTGGCTGTTTCTAGGTCACGGATTTCCCCAATCATAATAATATCCGGATCTTGGCGTAAAAATGCCCGAAGTGCTGTGGAAAAATCTAGGCCAATTTTGTAATTGATCTCAACTTGATTGATCCCTTGTAAGTTGATTTCAATCGGGTCTTCG
>JAHIYS010000044.1 GCA_018814965.1 Gammaproteobacteria bacterium | reverse complement strand
TGTGAATTATTCACAATTCAAGACTTGACCCCAATTCACTATCACGGAGTAATATGAAAAACTCATACCTTTTTTATGATATTGAAACCACCGGATTAAATAAATGCTTTGATCAGGTGTTACAGTTTGCTGCAATACGTACCGATTTAGATTTAAAAGAGATCGAACGCCATGAGATTATTATAAAATTAAACCCAGATGTTATCCCATCTCCAACTGCAGTTTTAATTCATGGAATCACTCTAGAGCAAATGCATAGTGGGGTATGTGAATATGAGGCGATGAGGGAGATTCACCGTCTATTCAATATTCCAGGAACTATTACAGTGGGTTATAACAGTTTGGGTTTTGATGATGAGTTTTTACGGTTTTCTTTTTATCGTAATTTACTTGCCCCATATACTCATCAATTTGCTAATAACTGTAGTCGGATGGATATCTATCCAATGACGGTAATGTATTACTTATTTAAATCTGATGTAATTAATTGGCCTAAAATAAATGATCTGGTTACCTTAAAATTAGAGCATCTAAGTAAACATAATGATTTGATGTTTGGTAATGCTCATGAAGCGATGAGTGATGTTGAAGCCACGCTTAATCTTGCAAGGTTGTTAAAAAAAGAGCAGGCGATGTGGGAGTATTTATGTGGCTGCTTTAACAAAAAGACTGATCTGGAGCGTTTGAAAAAATTAACCTTTATTGAAAATAAGTATCAATCTGGTTTGTTGATTGAGGGTAATTTGGGCGGAGCTAAATTTTATCAATCACCAGCAATTGGCTTAGGCTTTCATCAGCATTATAAAAATCAAAGTTTGTGGTTGCCTTTGGACGCTTTTATGTTATCTGAGGTTAATGCAAATAATATTGCTACGGCCACATTTGTTAATCGGAAGCGTTTTGGCGAACCCCCTATATTGTTGCCGATGACAGAACGTTTTAGTCGTTATTTAAGTGATGATAGGCTTAGCCTAATAGCGGCTAATGTGGATTGGTTACAAAAAAATCCTGGTCTTTTAGCCGATATTATTAGTTATCATAAAGGATATAAATATCCTGAGATCCCTGATCTTGATGTTGATGCTGCTTTATACCAGATTGGTTTCATCAGTGATGGGGAGCAAGTAAAATGTAATAATTTCCATGCAGCAGATTTAGAAGAGAAAATTTTATTGCTCGATAGTTTTTCTTCGCCTAATTTACGAACACAAGCAATAAGAGTTTTGGGTCGTAATTACCCTGAGTTTTTGATGCAAAAAGATAGTTTATACGAAGAGTTTATGGCTTATTTGGATAGAATTAAGCTGGGGGAGATGATGCTTAATTATAAAAATGAAATTCGTCTAACTCCACAGGTGGCTTTGGCTGAAATAGATAATTTGCGACAGTCTAAAAATTTAAATACTTTGCATAGTAATTTACTTTCTGAACTATCTGAGAATTTACTAAAGAAATATAATACAGATAGGAGCAGGCTTTAGCCTGCGATTTTATAAAACAACCTAAAGCTTGCGTGTGCCTTTTTAGGTTTAAATATATTCAATCTTGGTTACTTCTAGTAGAAGAATTCCTGAAGGAGTGGTGGCTTTAGCTTCATCCCCGATTCTTTTGCCTACAATAGATCTGGCGATGGGGGAATTGATAGAAATTTTTCCTTGTTCGATATCTGCTTCATCATCGCCGACCAATTGATATACGCTTTTATTACCAGTATCAATGTTTAGAAGATGAACTGTCGTGCCAAAAACTACGATACCATTTTGTGGTATTTTCGATACATCAATAACATTTGCATTTGAAAGTTTATTTTCGATGTCACGAATCCTGGCTTCTATAAAACCTTGGCTCTCTTTGGCGGCATGATACTCACCATTTTCACGCAGATCTCCATGAGCACGTGCTTCTCCAATGGCTTTGGAGATTTGCGGGCGGTCATGCATTTTTAATTTCTCTAGTTCTTCACGTAGAGCGCTCATACCTTTTGTAGTCATTGGAATTTTTTGCATATTTGGATTGTACTATATTTTTCATGCGGTTGGCAAAATTTGCTAATTTAAACCCATAATTATTTAATAGACTTATATTTTTTATTTGTTAAAATTATCAATTAAGCATTTCTTGAACATTTCTTAGAAACCAACCTTGAATTAAAAATAGGAGATATACCAATGGATACACATCTTATTAATGCTGATTTTGATGTTTTTGGCGCAAATGGTAGGACACCAGCTGCTTTGGTGTCACAACAATATGTTAATCCTAATAATACCCATCGTGAGATGACCGGAGAGGAGAGAAGAATAGCTCATATATTGGCAGGTGTTGGTGGTGAATCGCAAGAGGTAAATACTGGATTAAATTTAGCTGATGATGATTCAGTATCGGCAGGTATTGGAAGGTTAAATATTGGACAAGATTCACCATCAGCTGTACTTGCAAATGGTGATAGAAATGTAGGTGCTGGAGTAAGTGATGAGAATCCAGTTAGTTTTTTTGATAGCTTGAGTCTTGATGATGGTCAAAATCCTGATGTGGATCAGATAAGCGATGCTCTAAGAGATATTGTTGTTGTTTCTAATGAAGAACTTGAGATTGCTGCAACCCAGAGAGTCTTAGATTCTTTTGGCGAATCAAGTTCTACAACTACTGCTGC
Organism: Gammaproteobacteria bacterium; assembly: GCA_018814965.1. Taxonomy (GTDB): domain Bacteria; phylum Pseudomonadota; class Gammaproteobacteria; order UBA9339; family UBA9339; genus UBA9339. The sequence goes on along the minus strand of JAHIYS010000044.1, from coordinate 187 downwards.
TGGTGCTACAGATACAGTAGAGAAACCAGAAGTTTCGGCAGTTCCAGGAAATATTACTGCTAGTGCTAATGAAACGGCGACTGATGCCGTACCTCAGCCAGATGTAACTCCACGTAGAGGATTGTTCGATAGAGTGATCCATCCTTTTGGCGGATCAAGTTCTACAACAACTGCTGCTGGTGCTACA
>JAHIYS010000043.1 GCA_018814965.1 Gammaproteobacteria bacterium | reverse complement strand
GGGGCTGTTTGCAACAAATCGAATAATAACAGGGAAACTCCTGCATTCAATTAAGACCTACCCAGTGCAACAAGTACAGGTTCATGATTTGGCTGCAATATCTTTAGAGAAAAAAAATCCAATATTTCCTGAATATATTTTAAGTGGAACAAGTTTTAATATGCATGATCTGCGACGAATATATACACCAGCTAATGTGGGTGAGTTATTGTTTTATCACAATAAGGTTGTTCGTCTTACAAATGATCCTGCTAACATCAAAGAGCTTAATTTCGCATGGTGGCGCGGTGTTTATGAACACCCTTGGAGTTATTTGCAACACCGAGTAAATGTTTTTGGTTATTTGCTTTCTGGATGTACAGCATTTTGGGACGATGTGTGCCGGCCATCGCTTGCTAATATTAATTACCAGCCTGGATTTATTTATGATTTATATTGCCGTTTGACTGTAAATGGGCCTTTGAAGTTTTTATTTCATACTTGGGTATATGTTATTAATAGTTTGGTAATTCTCGCCGTTGTTGTGCGTTTACAAAATAGACTCGCAGATTCTAGGTCTATAATCTATGTTGTTTTAAGCGGTTTATTATATGTTATGGGTTCTTTCTTCGCAGCCCCAGCCTGTGAGTTTCGTTATATCTATTGGGAAGTGATTGCTTCTTTATTTGCTTTGTCTTTACTTATAAAAAATATTTTTATGATGGATGCTAATGAAAGTTAGTTGTTTTTGTTGAGTTCTTACTGGCTTATTTGATATGAGTAGCTGTTGAAGTTATGATGCAATATTTGGTGGTAGAATTAACCATTGAGTGTGATGGTCTAATCTATAATGAATAAGAGGAGTTATTTATGTCGTTACAAAGTGATTATCCTGAAATATTTCAAAAGCTAAATGAGATCGGTGATGCTTGCTCTGAAGCTGCTAAAATAACTGATAGAAAAGGGCAGCAAAAGAGCAAAGAAGCTATTGAAGAGCAGGCGAAGCAGTTTATGGTATTATTAAATAGCTATAAATCAGATGGCCGTATGGATGCTGAAATATACCATGTGTTTGGGCAAGAGTTGTTGGATGGAATATATGATATTGTTAAGTTAGCTTCAAAACAAAATTTTGGTATTATAGAGCTGACGACAGATTTACCTTTAGATACTATTGCTGAACATCAATTAACCCGTCTTGCGGAAAGAAATGCAGTAGCTTCGGCTAACCTTACGCAAAAAGCAAGACTTAATGAAAGCGGCAAATTAATTTTTTGTAAAAATACGCACCCAGATGTGGCGCAATTAGAAATTGTTGCAGCGCAGTTTTATCGACACACCTTGGATGGACGAACCGCCCAAGGAAAAGTGATTGTGGAGGCTGGAAGGATTGTCGGGATGTATGTAGAAGCAATCCCTGGCTTTGTATCAATGCGCCAATTAACTGATTTAGCAAAAAATCCTAGCGCCTATAATGAAGTAGATAAAAAAATACAGGAGTTAAGTAAAGATATTGAGACTATCAACGAGAAAATAGCAAATGTTGTCGGAGACAGCATCCAGCTCAAAGTACAGCTTGAAGAAAAACAGAATTTTCTTGGTGTCTATACTCAAATTAAAGAGCTTCAGTTAATTGATGTTACAACTGGATCAGTAAATATTGCTAAGGTCCCTGGTATTGTAGCTAAAGCATTATGTTCTTCATTTTTTTGTGAAGACTGGGATAGGCATAAAGATAATTTTGGTATTAGTTTTGCTAATGGGAAGCTTGGTGTTGCTTCATTAGATTATGACAAAAGTCTAAGTGGCATTTTTGGTCAAGATCATAAATGTTATGATTGGAATATTACACCAAAGCGTTTAAGGGATTTCCCAGATTTTGATTGTTGGTATTGGCCAACTTCAAGCAATTCATTCCGTAAATTCTTTGGCTCGCTTGTTGCGCCCGAGAAAATATCTAAGATGTATAGCGAGTCGGAGGCAAAGCAGTATTCAGAGCTTAAAAATAATGCAGAATTTAAACGGCAAGCCCAGATTGAATGGCTAAAAGTAGTTTTTATTCCCAAGGAACTGCGGCAATTAGCTGTATCTAGTTTGGCTAGTACAACTTGTGATTCACGACTAAAGAATGCCCCTGGTATCTTAGAGGAAAAACGGCAAGCG